>NZ_JBFULK010000016.1:0-100016 GCF_056400365.1 Paenibacillus sp. P5_B5 | reverse complement strand
CGCGCCGATTGCTGTGCCGAGTGCCCCGACGAATGTAACTGCGACCGCAGGTAACGGATCAGCGACGGTGAGATTTGACGCACCAACGAGTAATGGAGGAAGTGCGATCACACTGTACACAGTTACGTCTAGTCCGGGAGGCTTCACGGAAACAGGAACAAGCGCTGTTCCAATTACGGTCTTGGGTTTGACGAACGGAACAGCGTATACATTCACGGTCGTAGCGAAGAATGTTGCAGGCGACTCTGTAGCATCAGTGGCATCGGCGAGTGTCACACCAGTTGAGCCACCAATTACACCACCAATTACTCCGCCTAGTGTACCAGGGTATGGCGAGAGCACTAGTCCTATTCGATCAACGAACGGTAGCCTTAAGCTTCCAGTCGGAAGAATCGGTGAGATAAGCTTAGGTGGCAAGATCTTCATTACCATTCCAGTTAATGCGACAAGCAAATCATTGGAAATCACCATTAAGGAAGTAACGAATCCGTCAAGTTTGTTTAATCACAATGAGGCTTTGGCGAGCTCGGTGTTCGATGTACAGAAGAATTTCTCTGAAGAATTCAACAAGCCAGCTACGCTGAGCATGGTATTCGATGGGGCCAAATTGAGTAGCGAACAAACAGTGGCGATCTTTTACTATGATGAAGTTACGAAAAAATGGATGAAAATAAACGGAGGCAAGATAGACGGAAATCGCATCCGAGTAGAGGTTAATAACTTATCTAAAATTGTGATGCTTGTGATAGATAAGACGTCGGGCTTGCCCATCGTAGCACCGAAGTTGACGGAAGTTAAGTTTAGCGACATTACTGGTCACTGGGCGGAAGCGACAATAATAGGAGCGGTGCAGGAGGGAATCGTCAAAGGCTATACGGATGGAAGCTTCAGACCGGATGCCACGGTTACGCGCGCGGAATTTGTCTCGATGCTCATGAATGCACTGAAGCCTGTAAATGAAGTCACAACGTTAATCTTCACAGATGCGCAAGAGATCCCTGCGTGGACGAAGCAAGCAATCGCCGATGCTGTAGAAGCTGGGATTTTGTCTGGCTATGCGGATGGAAGCTTCCAACCATTCGCGAACATCGCAAGGATGGAAATGGCGATGATGATCGCTAAGGCATATGGCGCTAAGCACTTGGCGACTGTTACGACTGGCTTCTCCGATGAAAGTGAGATTCCAGAATGGGCCAAAGGAGCGGTGTTCACGATCAAGCAATTAGGTATCGTAAAGGGACGCGGTGGTAACAATTTTGCCCCTATGGGAACGGCGACACGAGCCGAGGCTGTGACGATGATCATGAACTTGCTACAAGCGAAGAGAATCAAATAGCCGTAATCGTGAATAAGGAGACCTCTAGAAGTAGGGGGCTCCTTGTTTCATGACTACACCGTTTCTATATAAGGATTGCGTGACATTTCAACGCTACCTTGATGAGCTTCAACAATATCCTGCGCAATGGAGAGACCAATGCCGAGTCCTTGACCTTCGTTTCCGTAACGAATCGCATTATCCAGTAAATTGCGATCCAGACTGAGATAGGGCTGAATCAGCAGTATTAATTAGTAAATTGATTCTATATCTTGAATAAACTCTAAAAATAAGTAAGGTAGGAAGAGTCGTTATGTTGTATTCGGTTGCAAGCTCAGTCTCTTGATCAATGTTTACTATCGCAGTAACGACTTGGTTACCCACTTCTTTAGCTAGTTCCTGGATCATTCAGGAAATACTCGGCAACTCTTACTGGTTCATCGCTATGCCATTGCAAACGAGCATAAACAGTAGATCGGTGTGACCCAGCTAATTGCGAGTGATAATATAGGGGGCGATTCCCGATGCAATAACTTGATGCCCCTGATCATTTGGATGGATGGGCAAAGTTCCGCTCAGTGCATCTTCAATCTTTCCTCTGCGATATCCATAGATTAGATGTGCTTGTTTTCCTTCAAACCACTTATGAACAGGAGCGATATATACATCGCAACTCTGTGCGATTTCATACGTCAAACGATTTAATCGTTCTATCGATTCAATTGCAAGAGGACTGTTTGGAAATGGATTGTATTGTGTGCAGCAAATGATGCGGGCATGGCTTCCTTTTTGTATTAGAGTTATTAGGGTACGTAAATTTCGACTATAGATCGTTGCGATTTGTGTTACAGGTAATGGCTGCTGGTTTTTAAGTGAAAACAGTGCGGCATTTGCTAAATCCACTCCTCCAATCCATATTGTAACAACATTAGAGCGACGAATAATTGAGGCCCCCCGATATATTACTGCATCTAACAGATCACTGCTAGTCCAACCAGGTCGAGCCAAAACACATCCACTAACCTTATATGAGCATGCATTTAAAGTAGATACGGTTAATTGGGGATACGCATTCGCCAAAGAAGAGGCACTTTCCCCAAATGTAATAGAATCTCCAAGCGCTGTATAGATCATAGGAATATCACCAACCCAACAATTAATTTTTTGTTTGTTTGTGTATTTTCTAAAGTGCATCATAAAGAAATAATATGACAAACATGTACAGGTTGTTTGGACATTCACAACTAATATTGCAATATGATCTTTTACTAGTTCGCTTCTATAGGGAGTCCGCCCATTTAAAAATTAGACAATATATTGACTATTTTAAACAATCTGCTATTATAAATAAAGACATTATACTGCCTAATTGAAAGAGGACTCATGGATAACTATAGAGAGTTATTTTTGATGCAACAAATATATGCGACTTTATTCTCTCTTACCAATAAGATTCAGGGTAAAGGGGATAGCTACCTGGATCATTTGACAGCTAGACAGTTTATGGCAATGATGGCTGTTGCTCATTTGTCCGAAGATGAATCGACGTTGAACAACATTGCTATAAAGTTAGGTTCCACCAAGCAGAGTGTAAAACAGATAGTCGTAATTCTAGAGAATAAGGGTTTCGTCAAGGTTGTACCTAGTACTAAGGATAAACGAGCTATTAATGTGACGATTACTGACTTGGGCAAACAGGCCCTTCTGGAAGATAGCGAAAAAGGAGCATTCTTCTTAGTAGAACTTTTTACGGAATTTTCTACAGAGGAACTGGAAACAATGTGGGGTCAATTAAAGAAACTATACCGCTTTGACGGTGAGCAACAAGATGGCTTTGAAGAAGACGGTAGTTTGGAATTGACGGAGAATCAAAACGCCACCCAGATGAAGGTACTGAAGGAATTTGAAAAACGAAGAACTCATCGAGGAGCGGAGAATAGCCATGAAGAATAAGACTGCAGGGCTAATTAATATTGAAGAATACGCACCAATCAATGGAATCAATCAATATTTGTATCACCTGGGAACTAGCTATGCGAATCCCGTCATCTTATTTTTGCACGGGGGACCCGGCTCGGCTGAATCCTTATTCACTAGGGTATTCCAGGAGAAATGGGAGGAAATCTGTACGGTTGTTCATTGGGACCAGCGCGGGACGGGGAAAACATTAACTAGAAATCCGGATAAGCTCCCTACAATTGATTTGGTGCTGCAGGATTTGTTCGAAGTCATCCAACACTTGAAGAAGAAATATAACAAGCCAAAGATCGTCCTTATCGGTCATTCTTGGGGAAGTGTATTGGGCTCCGTATTTATTAGGAAGCATCCGGAAGAGGTAGCCTATTATATAGGTGCCGCGCAAGTTGTCGATATGCTGGAAAATGAGAGAGTCGGGTATAACAAAGTTAAAGAGTTGATTGAGCAAGCTGGTGATATCAAGTCAATGAAAAAGCTGGAGTCCATCGGTGAATATCCTGGCAATCGCATTGTTTTTAAGAAAGCATTTTTGAAAAAGGTTGAGAAGGTAAGAAAGCTCCAAGGAAAATATGAAATAGGTATAAAGCTGGGCCTTTCGACTTGGATAACGGTGTTCAAGAGCCCTATCTTTAAATTTTCAGACCTTATTGCGTTCATGAAGATTTTTCGGGCAAATGCCAAGCTGCATGAATTTCTAGGTGATTTCAATCTCCGTACGGAAGCGGCGAATTATGAAGTTCCCATGTATTATATTTTGGGCGATACGGATTGGCAGGCCCCTTATGTCATTGCCCAAAAGTATTTTGAAGAGATCGAAGCTCCAAACAAAGGGATATATATCATTCCTAATGCTGGACATATGACCATGATGGAACAGCCTGATCTGTTCTTTGATGCACTGCTGGAAATAAACAAGATAGAAGAAATGAAACAATTCAGTGAAACTAACAACTACGGGAGCACACCATTACTGGTGTAACCAGCACATATAATTTGAAGATCGAAGAGAAAAGGATGGATTCAAAAGATGGGGGATGTAAAGAAACTTTAAACCACTTAATCCGTCTTTCTCTTATATAAATATGGTAATAATGAAATTACCCCAAGGATAGCTAAACAAGATCCAATCCACAGCGGAGATACAAAACCATATCCTTTACTGATTCCAAGACCACCTAGTGACGAGCCAATAACAATACCCAGCGTAATAAAAGAACTATGAACGGTATTTATCATTGTTCCATTACTAGCTGTTTTCATTACTCTCGCAACCATAGCCGGATTCAATGCTACACCAGTTAAACCAATAAAAATCGTAGAAATAACCGCAATGTATTTATTCTCTGCACCTAAAGCAAATAAAGACAATGCTACTATTAATATAATCAATCCGCTCACCAGTATTTTCATTGTATATTTATCAGCAAACTTACCAATCACTATATTCCCAACTACCGTCGCACTACCATAGAGAGCAAGTAAATATGGAATGCTTGCACTTGAAAAGCCTGTGACATTTGTAAAGATAGGAGTGAAATAACTAAATGCTGCAAACGTACCACCAATAATAAACATACTTGTTACGTACGCTGCCCAAAGATGAATATTCTTAAATCGTAGAAGTTCGTTCTTCCAGTTTAATTGCTCTTTATTTGAAGATGATGGTAGCAACCATTGAATCATAATCCCTGATACTAGCACAAGAACAGAAACAGCCCCAAAACTAATACGCCAGCCAAAATATTGCGAAATAACGGTTGTTATAGGTAAACCTAATACAGTTGCGAACATTAAACCTGCAAGTACAATTGATGCAGCTTTTCCCCTTGAGTCAGAGTGTACCAATGTTGCAGAAAAGGAAATCGCAACTCCAAAAGCTGAAGCTGAAGCAATACCAGTTATAATACGTGAAATCATAATAATATCATAGTTCCAAGCAATAGCTCCGAGCGATTGACCAATTAAAAATACAAACATTAAAAACAATAATGCTTGTTTGCTGCGCATTCGTAAGAGAATTGCAGTTAAAATGGGGCCTCCTACCACCATTGCTCCTGCATAAGCTGTAATTAAATACCCAATAGATGATACAGAAACCTGAAATGCAAGAGCAAGTTCGTTCATCATACCTGCAACCATAAATTCTGATGTAGTCATACAAAAGATTGCTAAAGCTAGTAAATAAATAATCGATGGCATAAAAACACTCCTTATTCATTATTGTAACGGTTGGTACAAAAATAGTGCGAAAAAAGAGCGCACTAAGCGCCAAAAATAGACTCCATTGTTCCTTTGATAACCTGTTCAGCTAACATCTGATTTTGCAACGATACATTAAGAACACGGAATCCGTAATAACTGCTTAAAAGCAGACTAGCTAATTCTTCAGCTGATTGATTCTTTGAAATTTCACCTGTCTTCAATCCTTCCTCCATTACTGTTCCAATAGCTTGTTTAAGAAGCTCAACATGCCTTGAGAAAATTTCTTGTACCATTAAATCGTGTTTAGCACGTTCTACACTGGCATTAATCAATAAACATCCTTTTTGATCCATATTCTCAAAGTCTTCCTTCAATGCCCATTTAAAAAGATTACTTAATCGTTCTTTAACTGGAATTGGAGTATCTAGCAATTTCTTTTGTTCCCTAATCCCAATTTCATGGTAGCGTTCTAATACTTGTTTATACAGTTCATGTTTACTACCAAAAGTATTGTATAAACTTCCTTTTCCAAGTCCTGTATCAGTGCATAAATCTTGTGTAGAACACCCCTCATATCCTCTTATCCAAAATGTTTTCATTGCAACATCTACAATGGAGGAATAATCAAACTCTCTGGGTCTGCCGCGATTATTCAATCTTATTCTCCTCTCATTTTAAAGATAACATTAATAGAATACTACTTTTGTACCGAACGGTCAACAAAAGTGTTTTATTGTAACTTTAAGTGGTTGGAGCTCACATTAAGTTTACTCGGGGGATCTAGACTCTGGAATCCCACTAGGCTAGGAACTGCTGGTAGGGTGAGTTGGACTTTGTGATTAGACTCGGAAGAAGATTGACAAGCGCATCGGACTGATCCTATAGTTAATTTATTGAATTAATAAAAAAAACAGGAGATGCCTTATGTCAAACATCCTAAATGTGTTAGTTATCGCTGCTCATCCGGACGAGCCGGAGGAATATGCGGGTGGTACGGCTGCTCTGTACGCAGAGCTTGGTCACCGGGTTAAGTTCTTAACGCTGACGAATGGGGATATCGGTCATTACAATTATAAGGGTCCAGAACTCGCCGAACGCAGACATGGAGAAGCACTTGTAGCTGCTGAGCGTCTTGGTGTTCAGGAGTATACGATTTGGGGGATTTCTGACGGTTGGCTAGTGCCAAGTCCCGAGAACCGAGATAAAGTGATCGAGCATATCCGTGAATGGGAAGCGGATGTCGTGATCACATTCCACGGTAATGGTGGCGGTCACTTCGACAACCGCAATGCCGGAAGAATCGTACGCGAAGCTGCTGAATACGTAGCTAGTGGTGCTGCAACGTTCGGTAAGCAGCCACTATTCTTACTGATGCCGGACTTCTCGGCTCGCTCGATCTACAAAGCGGATATCGCCATCGACATTACGTCGGTGCTAGAGAAGAAGCTGCTTGGCTGCGACGCTCATGCATCGCAATTTTATGAGCTTGCACCTTGGCAGAAGAGGATCGAGCACCTTGTGCCAGAGGGCTGGGAGCTGCGTAGAGCGTTTATTCTAGAATACTGGGATCAATTCTTCGTTGTGTCGGATGAGATGATTCCAGCACTCGAACGTTGGTACGGCAAGGACCGAGGGTCAAGCATCCAGTATGCGGAACCGTTCGAAATCGCTGACTACAACAGTCGCGAGTGGAGCGAAGAGGAGCTAAGAGAGTTGCTACCAATGCTTCAGAGGTAAGGGGAATGATATCCTCATACAACGTATCACCGCTTCCAAACAAAGAACACTGATCCATTAGGGTCAGTGCTCTTTGCTTATAAGCAGGAAACGAATTTAGCTGGTTCATCTGTTGCGTACCAGCGTATACCCATTTCAAGTAAAGTGTGAATCGCGCTGTTATCAAATTGAAATGGAAATACTTCAAGCTCGACATTAAATTGACTTGTTAACTCGGCAGCTTCTTGGATGAAAGCGAGATCGAGATCGTAAGACCATCCGGCATCCGGCTTATAACCCTTGAGATGAAGCTGAACCTGATCCAATCCGCGAAATTCGGAATTAAGAGCAAGGTAGAACTTGTCTTGAATTTGTTGTGAATTGCCGCCAATCCAAAGCATCGTACGCACACCTGCAGCAATCTCTTTCATCCGAATACAATTATCCAAATTGCTATGGGTAAATATGACTTGCTGATTTACTTCGTATTGATCAATTAGCTGTCCGAGCTGATGCAGATCGACCTCTTTCAAATCGAGATAGATCAGCCTTTCAGGTCGATTGGTCATAGCCTGAAACACTTCTTCGAGCGAAGGGATGCTTTCCTTCGCGAAGGAATCAGGGAACTTGATTCCAGCATTCCACTCCTTAGTCTCAGCAAATGTAATTTCGGAGATGTGCTTGTCTTTCAGATGATCAGGGGCGTCTGTCGTTCGAGCAGGCGTAGAATCATGCAAACAAACAATGACGCCATCTGAGGTAGTACGTAGATCAGCTTCGGGAATCCCACCGAGCTTCCAAGCATAAAGGTTAGCTCCCATCGTGTTGTCAGGTGCCTCATATGCACCTCCACCACGATGAGCTTGCCAATAAACAGGATTAGTTAATCTGTCCATCGTGTATTTACTCTCCTTCATTGAGCGAGGGCTCTTTTTGGTTCAGTAGATCGCGTGCTCGTCCTGGATAATCGGTGATTATACCACTGACACCGTAAGCAATAGCTTGACGTAAGCTAGCCTCAGCGTTAACTGTCCAAGGATAGATAGAGAAGCCTTTTTCAAGTGCAGCATTCACATCTTCTGCATCCAACCAGCTCATATTCGGATGGAGTGAATACACGTCACAACCAGCAACCTCAGGAAGTTTCCAGTGATGCAGGGTACGTAGGTTGTAGAGGAGACCAACTTTAATCGTTGGTTCGATTTGCTTCATTGTTGCTAGGCATTTGTGATCAAATGAAGAGACGATAACGGTTTCTAACCGATTGGCTGTGCGTAATAATGCAACGAGTGCCTCTTCCATCCCACATCCAATTCCGCCTTTTACTTCCACATTAATAATGAGTTCCGAAGGGGAGAGTGCGAAAACTTCCTCCAGTAGTGGAATTTGTTCTCCAGCATAGTTGCTACTAAATTTGCATCCTGCATCGAAGCGACGAAGCTCTGTTAATGTCATCTCTTGCACTTTGCCTGTGCCGTTCGTTGTCCGATCTAACGTAGCATCGTGAATGACGATAATTTCTCCATCCTTGGAAAGATGAACATCTAGCTCGAAGCCATCACAGCCTTGATCAAGAGCAAGTTGAAATGCAGCAAGTGTATTTTCCGGTGCTTCACCTGCAGCGCCTCGATGTGCAATGACTAAAGGTATATGGTTTTCCATGTGAAATTCGCTCCTTATTCAGGTATAAGTTTATTAGATATGAGTTTGTCAGATGTGATGTGCCTGTTGATTAGTTCGAATGATTGTGGGTAATGATGTGTTGCAGTAACTGCGCGACTCCGTGCTCCGAATTGGACTCCGTAACCCTGTCGGCAATTTGTTTCACTTCATTTGGCGCATTGTCCATTGCAACCCCAAGTCCGCATACACGAAGCATGGAGATATCATTGGCTCCGTCATATTGCACGTATTTGCACTATTTTACAAGTGAAAAAGGAAGAAATATTCACAAAAAGGAGAAAAATTAAAAAATTATGCTTTTTTATTTTTATTTTATGTGGTACGATCTGGTTAATTCTTCAGCTTCAGTGCACTTATACAACATGATGAATGAACTAAATAATTTGTAGGGGAAAAGAAAGGATGTTGTTAAAATGAAGAAGTTTGTGAAAGGGCTTTCAATGATGTTGCTAGTATGTATGTTACTTGTAGTAACTGCATGTGGGAATTCGGAGAAATCCACGAATAGTGCGGCAACAGATGCACCGAAAGAAAATAAGCAGGTTACATTGAAATTCTGGACAATCTCTTTAAAGCCTACGTTTGATGCTTACATTAATAAACTTATTGCTGCTTATGAGTCCGAACATGCTAACATCAAAATTGATTGGCAGGATTATCCACTTGATGCTATTCAAACGAAGCTACTCGCAACAGCAGCAGGCAACGATGCTCCTGATGTAGTTAACCTGAATACGGAACTTGCTACCCAGTTGGTTTCTATAGGTGCACTAGCTGACCTGAATGGACATATTTCAGATCAAGTGAAATCAGAATACTTTGACGGAATCTTCAATGCTACAGTCATTGATGGGAAAGCATATGCATTGCCTTGGTATACATCAACTCAAGTTCTGTACATGAATAAGAACTTGCTCGCGAAAGCAGGTCTAGATGCTTCCAAACCTCCAGTAACAAGAGAAGAAATGCACGCAATGGCACGTACAATCAAAGAAAAAACTGGTGCTGGTGGATATGCTACACAATTCACAGCGAAGGCTAATCTAGCAAACGAAGGCGTTGCAATTCTGAGTGCTGATCGTAAAGCTGCTGGATTTAACGGACCAGAGGGCGTAGCAGTAATCAATGAGATGAAACAGTTAGTTAATGACGGCATCGTGATGAAGAGTATTGCGAACTTCGATGCACAGGTTCAGTACTTTGCGAGTGAACAGGTTGCATTCATGCTTTCAGGTCCAACGTTTATCAACAAAATCAAGACAGCAGCACCAGATGTATACAAGAATACTGTAGCTGTTCCACTTCCAAAAGGTAAAGGGAACTCAATCTACTCGAATTCGATGAATATGATTGTTCCAAAAGGCTCCCAAAACGTTAAAGAAGCAGCAGAATTTGCAGCTTACATAACGAATCCAGCAAACCAATTAGAATTCTCGAAGGTTGCGAATACACTTCCATCTACTAAAAAGACAATTGAAGATCCATTCTTCTCACAATCTGATAATTCCTTGGAAGCACAAGCTAAAATCGCTTCTGCAAATGGCTTGAAATTTGCAGATGAGTATACTTTGGGCGTACCAAAAGTTAAAGATATTAATGACGCAATTGCTCGTGAATTAGAAAAAATCTTATTGAACAATGCTGATGTTAAAGCTAGCCTGGATGCAGCAGCTAATGAAGTTAACAAGTCATTGAAATAAGACTAATCATCCTGTTTGAAGCAGGGGGAGGCTAGTACCTCCCCCTTATTTTAACACTGGATCAACGTGTAAAATGCACCAGATAAACTGTGAAGGAAATTTTAATGGAGGTGACATTTAGTGCGAATAAAGCGGCTAAATAACGAATCATTGACCGCTTGGATGTTTATGGCGCCTGGACTCATTATTCTCGCAATTTTTGTATTCTGGCCGATTATATTCAGCATACCGCTCTCCTTTACGAATTATTCTGTAATCGGGGAAACGAAATTTATTGGATTTGCAAATTACACTCGCGCTTTTCAGGATCCGAACTTTATAGCTTCGTTGTTGAATTCATTACTGTATGTGTTAATTGTTCCTATCATACAGGTGCTTTCAATTCTGATGGCAATTCTCGTAAACGGTAAGCTGCCGGGCATTCAATTATTCAGAACGGCATACTATATTCCGGTCGTAACCTCAATGGTTGCGGTAGCTCTTATTTGGAATTGGCTGCTTAGCAATAACGGGATCGTGAATTATATATTAATGTCGGCAGGAATTATACAAGAAAGGGTCGGCTGGTTGTCGAACAGCAGCACCGCATTATTTGTCCTGATGTTCATTACCATGTGGAAAGGCCTCGGCTACTATATGATGCTATACTTGGCCGGTCTGCAGGCGATCCCATCAGAGCTGTATGAAGCAGCCAAAATAGACGGCGCAAGCAAGCTTCAAGTAATTCGTAAAATTACAATACCGCTTTTAAAGCCATATGTGTTATTTTGTAGCCTCATTTCTTTGATGGCTGCCATTCGCGTCTTTGATGAAGTGTACGTTCTTACGAACGGTGAAGGTGGACCAGGCAATTCGACGCTTACCTCAAGCTTATACATTTATATGCAAGGTATTCAGCAGTTCAATTTCGGCTATGCTTCCGCTTTAGGTCTAGTTGTTAGTGTGGTCATTGCTGTCCTAAGTATATTTGTCTTCAAGTTCAATCAAAAAGGTGGTGTGAATCCATATTGATGAACAGTGCCACTTTATCTAAAAAAACGAAGAAGTTTTTGAGTTACACCATAGGCTATGTCCTTTTGATTTTGCTTGCTATCTTTATGATGGGTCCGTTTTTATGGATGCTTAGTGCATCGTTAATGCCAGGGAAAAATATTTTTACATTTCCACCGGCTATTTTTCCGACCTTTATTAAGTTTACCAATTACGTAGAGGTATGGAACTTTATGAATTTCCCTAAATATATAGGGAATACGTTGATTATTACGGTAATGGGTATAAGCATCAATGTGCTATTGGCTTGTTTGACAGCATATCCTCTTGCCAAGCTCAGATTCAAAGGAAGAGGAGTCGTATTCGGAATCCTCGTAGCAACTATGATTATTCCATCATCGACGGCAATCATAGTTCATTATTTGACAATACGTTCTTTTGGCTTGCTTGGTACCTTTATGGCAGTCGTTTTGCCATCGGCAGTTTCTGTCTTTAACATCTTCCTAATGCGTCAAACCTTCATGGGAGTACCTGATGATATCAGGGATTCAGGCAAGATTGATGGGGCAACTGAATTAAGAATATGGTGGCAGCTCATGTTACCAACTGTTAAACCGGGTATAGCAGTTATAACGCTGCTAGAAGCGATGACTTACTGGAATAGCTTCCTGTGGCCGATCGTTGTACTTGACAATCCTGAGAAATATCCAATTGCTTCTGCATTAACTTATTTGAAAGGTCAGTTCGCATATAATTTTGGATGGATTGCGGCGGGAACGATTATTTCTGTCATTCCAATTATTATCGTATTTTTATTCACTCAAAGGTATTATATGGAAGGTATTTCTGGAGCCGTTAAGGGATAGAGACCTTGCACGGATAAAGGAGCGTTATACAATTGGAGAAAGCAAAAATCGTCTATTTGCCGTTGGATGAACGGCCGTGCAATTATGAATTTCCCTATATGTTAGCACAAGGTTCTGAGGCTACGATGGTTCGTCCAAAGCTTGAGTTGATGGGAAAGAAAAAGCAACCAGGACTTACTGAAGCACTTTGGACTTGGCTAGAAGAGGAATGCGCTGACGCTGAGGGAGCTATTATTTCTTTAGATACACTGCTATACGGCGGTATAGTACCATCAAGGCTTCATTCTTTGACTTCAAACGAATGTAGAGAACGGCTGGCTAGATTGCAACAGTTGAAACAGAGAAATCCTCGATTGAAGCTGTTTGCCTTTCATCTCATTATGCGTTGTCCACAATACTCGAACTCAGATGAAGAGCCGGATTATTATGAACATTATGGGCGAGAGCTGTTCCGTAAAGGATATATCCTGCATCGACAGGAACTTGGATTAGCAACTGATTCGGAGCTGGAGGAACTTCTCCATATACAATCGATACTGCCGAAGGAAGTCGAGGACGATTATTTGGGTCGACGTGCAATAAATGTTGAAGCCAATAAAGCAGCGCTGCAATACGCCCAGGAAGGCGTTATTGACTTTCTTATTATTCCACAAGATGATTCAGCACCATTCGGCTGGACTGCAAAGGATCAACAGCTCGTTAGAAAAGAGATAGCACTTCGGAATGCGGAGTTACGATCACTTATGTATCCTGGTGCGGATGAGGCTGGCTGTACGCTTATAGCTCGAATGTTAAATGAAATGAATGATGCAATGCCGCTTATATATCCCAGACTATCGGGTGTAGAGTCGCCTTTTATAACACCATTGTATGAGGATAGACCATTATTTGAAAGCTTGAAATATCAAATACTGGCAGCTGGCGGACAGCTTGCAGCAAGCGCGCAAGAGGCTGATATGATTCTTCTTGTTAATGCACCTGGAAAGGCGATGGCTGAATCGAATGATCAGCACCGCATTGACGTTGGTTATCAAGTCATGCGTAATACGATAGAACTGGTCGAGTACGGCAGCTTTATCATGAAGCGATATGGTAAGCCTGTAGCAATAGCTGATGTTGCTTATGCGAATGGTGGCGATCTACAGCTGCTTAAGCTGCTCCGTCAGAAGGGTATCCTATTCGAGCTTGCTGGTTATGCAGGATGGAATACTAGCTCCAATACACTTGGTACGGTAATTGCTCAAATGATGACGTTCGGTCATTATGGACGTACGCAGGAGCATCTGGATTTTCTTGCACTTCGTTACACGGAGGACTTCGGCTATTGCGCTAGAGTCAGAAAATTGATTTCGGATAGTGTAGTTAAAGAAATGGGCTACTCCTACTTCGGTATTGATGGGGAGCGGGGGCAAGTGGCAGCGCTCGTTAAGGAAAGTCTGGAGCAGTTTGTTCGTGAATATGTGAATACCGCAGCGTTTCATGTTGAGATTACGGATTTATACATGCCATGGAATCGAATGTTCGAAACTGGATTAACAGTAAAAGCGCATGGTGCACAGCAATAACGAATAATTGCTGTCTCGTCATAACGCTTATTAATAGAAGAGACTAGGGTGGAAGTTATGAATTTGATTAATCGGTTAAAAAATGGTGTTGTCGTATCCTGTCAAGCCTTACCCGATGAGCCGTTACATGGCTCCGAGATAATGGCTCGAATGGCTAAAGCCGCCGAAGCTGGTGGAGCAGTCGCAATTCGTGCTAATACCAAAGAAGATATTTGCGAAATTAAGCGTACAGTATCGCTTCCAGTTATCGGCATTGTGAAACGAGATTATGAAGGATCAGAGGTATACATTACACCCACGTCGAAAGAAGTAGATGAGCTTATAGAGGCCGGGGTAGATATGATCGCAATGGATGCCACCCGTCAAAGTCGTCCGGAAGGGTGTACCTTAGAGAGCTTGGTGGCCTACATAAAGGGAAGAAACATACCCATTATGGCAGACGTATCTACACTTGAGGAAGCGATATACGCTGAGTCACTAGGTGTCGATTGCGTCTCGACCACACTATCTGGCTATACTTCATACTCCCCACAAATATCGGGACCGGATTTCGATCTGGTAGATCAAGCAACAAGAAAACTACAAATTCCAATTTTTGCGGAAGGAAGAGTGAATGATCCTAGTCAGGTGGAGCGTATGCTTCATCTTGGAGCACACTGCGTTGTTGTTGGAGGAGCAATTACACGTCCTCAATCGATTACGCAAAGATTCACTGCTGCAGCAAAAAGGAGGAGCTTGGAAGCTTATGGAGATGAAATTAAGAGTTAACACAAATTACCCTTCATTCTCGAAAGCGGAGCGTAAGGTGGCGGATTGCTTACTTGAGCGAGCGGAGAAAGTCATTTTCTACTCCGTGACAGAATTTGCTGAAATCTCAGGTGTTGGTGAAACGACTGTTATGCGGTTTTGTCGAAAAATAGGATTTAAAGGTTATCAAGATTTCAAGCTTGCACTTGCTCAAGATCAGAGAACCAAAAAAGTTGATATTGAGCCTGACTCAGAGGATTTCACTCAGCTCGTCTTAAATGAGACATTCAGTATTTTGCATGATAGCATGAGCTTGCTGGATAAATCCAAATTGGAACAAGTGATCGAATTAATCGACAACGCCGAACAAGTACAGTTTTTTGGTGTAGGATCATCCGGCCTTACTGCGTTTGATGCCAAAATGCGCTTACTTCGAATAGGGCGCCGTGTAGAGGCAATTACCGATCCCCATTTTCAGGCGATGATGGCAGTAACGATGCAAGCAGGAGATGTTGCATTCGGTATCAGCTTAAGTGGAAGCACGCTGGATACGATTGATATCCTAATGAAGGCCAAGCAAAGTGGTGCTACCGTCATAGCCATGACTAACTATGCGAAATCACCGATTACGTCGATTGCAGATGTAGTTCTGCTTACCGCTGGTAAAGAAGCGCCTCTCGAAGGCGGTTCAATCGGTGCTAAGATTTCACAGCTATTTTTGATTGATCTGATCTGCGAAGGGCTTGCTCGGAAAGATCAAGTACGCGCTAAGGACATGAAAGAGAAGATGGCTCGAGCTGTTATTGATAAAATATATTAATGGATGATTTGATAGATAAACAACAGGCGCACGACATCAGATAGTTAAGAAGGGAATGAAGATTAAATGCAACAGCATACTGCTGATATTGTTGTCATCGGCGGCGGACTTGGTGGAGTGGCGGCTGCGCTCGCAGCGCTGAAATCTGGAATGCGGGTCGTTGTAACTGAGGAGACTGATTGGATTGGTGGTCAGATGACGGCTCAAGCAGTTCCGCCTGATGAGCACCGCTGGATCGAACAGTTCGGCTGCACTGCAACATACCGTGAGTTTCGTGAACGTGTAAGAGATTATTATCGTACTAACTATCCCCTTACAGAGGATGCGAGAAATAATAAGCTCTTAAACCCCGGCAACGGCTGGGTTAGTCGTCTTGCCCATGAACCAAAGGTTGCGCTTCGTGTCCTTGAGGATATGCTGGCACCATATTTGAATAGCAAGAGACTTGAAATTCTGTATTATACAGTTGCTATCGATGCAGATGTGGTAGGAAACCATATCGAATCGGTTACAGTCGAGAACTTCCATAGCGGTGATCGCCTTGTATTGAAAGGTGATTATATTCTTGATGCAACTGAAACTGGTTCTCTGTTAGAACTTGTTCAAGCAGAGTTCGTAGCTGGCGCAGAGGCCAGAAGCGAAACAGGCGAACCGCATGCGCTAGAAGTAGCCGATCCGTTAGATATGCAATCGATTACTCATGTGGCGGCACTCGAATATGTGGAGGGCGGCCATTTTGTTATTGATAAACCAGAGCAATACGAATTCTGGAAGTCATACATCCCATCATACTCCAAGTATCCGATTCTAGACTGGCATGCGATGGATGCAGAAGGTTTAGCAACGAAAGAATTCACTTTATTCCCTAATGATCAAGGAATTATGTCCTTTTGGGATTATCGCAGAGTTCTAGATCCGACACATTTAGCTGTACCTCTATATGATGGAGATATTACACTTCTTAATTGGCCACAGAATGATTATTTCCTCGGACCGATTATCGGAGTAACACCTGAGGAACGCGACAAACATCTTGAAGCTGCACGTCAGCTGACGTTGTCTCTGATCTACTGGCTGCAAACGGAGGCTCCGCGATTGGATGGTGGAGTAGGATATCCAGGCATTCGGCTGCATAGTGATGCTCTGGGAACCAAGGATGGACTGGCTAAATCGGTATACATAAGAGAATCACGGCGCATAAAAGCGTTATATACGATTACGGAGCATGATGTCAGTATGGATTTACGGGGCGACGATGGCATTAAACGTTATGAAGATAGCGTTGGGATCGGCAGCTATTATTTGGACTTGCATCCAACGACTGTTACGCAGAGAGGGTTCTATGTTCCTAACTACCCGTACGAAATTCCGTTAGGTGCTCTACTGCCTGTTCGTATGACCAATTTGTTGCCAGCATGCAAAAATATCGGTACAACGCAGGTATCCAACGGCTGCTACCGTCTTCATCCGACGGAATGGAATATTGGAGAATCGGCAGGTTATTTGGCTGCTTATGCCGTCCTAAACAAGGTTACACCGCATGAAGTGCGAGAGCGAAAGGAACATCTCGACGAATATTTGCAGCTGCTTTCGAAGCAGGGCATCGAACGGCATTGGCCTGAATGGCTGAACGATGAGCTTGTTGCAAATCGGAAGTAACGGTAAATGAGGAGGCATAAAATTTAAACGGTACTAGTATGGCTACCATTTTGGTAGCCATTTTATATTGGATAGTCGGATCTCAAAGACCAATAAAAAGTCGTTCGACAAATATCCATCTACGATCGATATGCGCTATGTTTATGGTTGACTTTTCCACCTAATATGATAAGTTAGAAAAAACAGAACAATCGTTATGTTTTTAATCATATTGGGGAGGTTTCAATTTGACAAATCTTAATGACATGCCCAAGAAGACAAGGTTAACAATCATTATCTCTGTTTTACTCGTTTCAATGTTAATTGCATTATCGATGGGAATTCCTAACGCACTAACGAAACACAGTCTGGAGGGGAATACTTGGCAGGGTATTATTGACGGTGACAAAGGTGAGGGTTCATTCTTTTATCGACTCAACTTTGAAGAGGACACTGTACTTATTACAAAGCAACAGGGAAATGTTAATATTTATGATGAGAAGCACGACTGGCAGATGTCCGACGATAAGCTTACCATTTTATCTAAAGTAGACGATGAGATTCAGGACTTTAATTCTGCTCAAATAATTATGAATGAATCGGGTACATTAGAGTATACGAATGGCATTTATATAGGTACGATTAACTATCACCACGCTCCACTTTCCTGGATTCATTTTATTTTGATTCTAGTAGTCCTAATGGCGCTAAATGAATTGTTCAGAAACAGTAAATGGGCAGGGATTGTCTTTTACTTTATTTTGCCGTTTGCTTTGTTGCCATTATGGGCGAGCATCGGTGTTACCTATTGGTTCAAGTGGGTTAAAGTATATTCTGTCGTATTCGCTTGTATATGGTTTACCTTCATGAGATATTCAAAGCTAGATAAATATAATTTTGCAAAACTAGTCTGCGGGGGATTCTTAGCATTAAATATTTCTGAAGCGGTTATGCAAGATTTCTCAATGGGGAACCTGCCTAATATTCTAAATGGTATTGCTGGTATTCTTTCCATATTAACGTTGTGGTTTGGTTGGAAAATGGTCGGTAAAGACAATTCAGAATATAAAGATATGGTATGGCCTTTAATGCCACTCATGTGGATTATACCGTATGATATTTGGAACTTTGCTTTTGTTTATCTCAATTTCCCAGGCTCTGCTTCAGGTCAATTAATGGTACTACTCTCTTGTACAATTCCGTGTATCTTTATTAAAAAAGGTACTTGGCTGCAAGCTCGTGCCTATACACTGGCAGCTTGGTTTATGTATTATTTTACGTTCCCTCGTTTTACAGAAAGCTTGCAAGTTCAGTTACCCAGAAACGAATCTCTCATGTTAACTATTGCTGTAGCCAGTATAGTAACCAATTTGATCTTTACGGTCATTTTCATCATGTTAGTTAAGAAAAATAAGGGTTTAAACCCCGAGAAACATGACCAGTTTCCATTGCCAAATATGGAGTGGGTAAGATAGGAATTCTAATATTAATGGAAACCCAGTATAGGCCCTGAAAAGCCAATGCTGGGTTTTTTATTGAACCTTTGTCAAACAACGTATGGACACTGGAACAGTAATGAAATCTTGTATTTACCTCTAATGGCGTATATTGTTAAATTGTATAGTGCTTTCATCCACGTGATTATCGGACTATAGTCCAGATGGCTCTCTATCCCTTCGACAAAAGAAGAAGAAATAATTAAGGAATGGGTGATCTTAGATGAAAAAACTTACCATTAAAGGCCAGCATTTGATAAATGAGGACGGGGCGCAGGTTATTTTGAGCGGCGTGAATTTGGTCTGCAAGGACAAGGCAAAAGCATACGTTGATCCTTGCGATGAGAGCTTATTTGCATGGTTTCATGCACTAGGATTCAATGTTATCCGCTTGGGCTTGATTTGGGATGGCGTGGAACCGGAGCCTGGCGTCTATAATGATGAGTATCTGAGCAGAATCAAACAACAAGTTATGTGGGCGGAGCAACATGATATCTACGTATTTCTTGATATGCATCAAGATTTGTATAGTTCACTCTATGGTGACGGAGCGCCCCCTTGGGCGACCATTTCCGATGATCTTCCCCATGTAGTCGGAGATCTTTGGAGCGACGCTTATTTGGAAAGCCCAGCAGTAAATCGTGCGTTAGATCATTTTTGGAAAAACACACCTGCTTCAGATGGCATTGGCTTGCAGGATCATTATGCAGCGATGTGGAAGCACACGGCAAATTTCTTTGCTAGTTGTACCAATATCATTGGGTATGACATGATGAACGAACCCTACCCTGGAACAACTGGTCAGGAGGTATTTGGCACGATTATTGCCGCCTATGCTGAGCATGTGATAGGCATGACCGATATCGATATGGAGCAGCTCGCTACACTATGGTTCGATGAAGAGAAGAAACAAGAAATACTCGCTGGAATGGCAGATATGGATACTTACCGAATGTTGGTAGAGAGCGCGAAGGAATCTTCTCAGAGGTTTGAGCAGGAAATTCTTACACCTTTCTTCAATAAGACGGCTGCCGAAATACGCTCAGTTGTCCCAGATGGTTTTCTCATGCTAGAAAGCAGTTATTTCTCGAATATGGGTGTGGAATCTGGGCTTAATCTTGTCCAGCATGCTGATGGTACGGTCGACCACAATCAGGTATACACACCTCACGGTTATGACCTGGTAGTCGATACTGAGCATTATGAAATTTATAATCAGGAACGTGTTGAGTTGATATTCTCTACCCATCGTAAGGTACAAGAGCGTCTAAACGTACCTGTTCTGTTCGGGGAGTGGGGAGCATTTAGTAATCATCCAGCAACTTATGAATTATCCAAAGCTATTATTGCGATTTTTGAACGTTATCTATGGAGTAGCACCTATTGGCGTTGGTGTGATAGTTTTCGAGAATCTCCTTACATAAAGGCGTTAAACCGTGCATATCCACAGGTAACAGGAGGCACATTAGTTGGGTATCACTATGATTACGATCTGGAAATATTAAATGTGGACTATATTCCATCAGGCGGTGAGACGGTAATCTACCATCCTCGAGCTGCATCGTTCTCCAAGGATGATATCGAGATTTCTAGTACAAATGCTTGCGAAGTCGAGCTTCGTCCTTTTCCAGATTCGGAAAGTGGCTTTATATCAATCATAGCGGCGCAAGCCGAGAGTCAGATATCTGTTACTATCGGAAAAAACATTAAGGGTTAGGACATATTGTGCTATTATCCAGTATGGCGAAATAAAACAGTGGAAAACCATAAGAACAGTTTGAATATATGAAACATAAAGAGTATAGTTCTATAGTACAGGCAATGATAATGGAAGGGGATTAGTTTCTGCCCCTTCCATTTGCGTTTAAACCGAATCATACGAGAAACTTATGAGATATCAAACATTGAAGGAGATTGGATCATTTGAATAATATAGAAACTAACAGTGAGTTACCGGCGAATTATGAGGAATTAAAAAAATCTATCAATCGCACGTCTAATTGGAGAGAGCGTTTAAGTGCTGTTGAAGAGCTAGGCCAGTGGAATACCAAACAAACAATTGACCTACTAAAGCATGCAGTGACTAATGATGCTGTATATAAAGTGCAATTAGCTGCTTACAATGAGCTCAAGGAATTGGGTGTAGATGTTCCATCTCCAGCAAGAAAGAAAGGCGAATTGATCAAAGGTGTATCCAAGATCTTGCTACGGATCAAGAAGAGCTTACCAGAAGGTCATACATTTGTAGAGTTCAAAGAGAAGTTAAATAAGATGAGATCTGATGTGTATGATGTATACGAGGGTGAGAAGGGCGATGACTTTGATACATGGCTTGAGAGCACTTGGGCATCACTTAATAAGTAGTATGTTGCAGTACCTTGAAGATAATGGAGTGAATATATGAGTAAAGCTAAGGGTGGAACAGGTAGAGGAACGGACAAAAAAGGTTGGAACAGATGGCAAGCTGGTGCCAAGAAAGCTAATAGTACCCCAAAACCTTATAAAACAAGAGATGAAAAACAAGCGACTGGAGCAAAGTCCGGTAGTAGTAAGAAAGCCGATAGATCTACATCAGAAGTATAATTCTGAACAACAGCGGCTTCTCCCACAATGCTATATATAACCAGAAGAGGGCACCGTATAGGTCCCCTCTGAGTTTCGAGAAACCCTATGATTTCATGGGGTTTCTTTTTTTGAGTTTAAGCAGAAAACCGCCCTTGCACAAGCCTCTGCTTCATTTCAATTGCTAAATGGAGTGACTGTAAGGACTGCTCTAGTGTACTGAAGGACTCCGTATTGTCCTGAAAAGAGTGAATGGCATGCTCGATACTTTTGGCGTAAGGATTTACACCTTCTAAGATAACCTCTTGCTGCCCAGACGCTGTGTATTCGGTTAATACGGGTTCGGTCTTACCATTCAGGTCACTTTCATGAAATACAAGCTTCGCCTTCTCAAAATAAGCTTCATAACCGACTGTGAATGGGTACGATTCAGGCATTTGGGACGAAGCTATGATTTCGATGAGCGTATCTTGTTGTTGCAAGAATGCGCGGACTATGGCTTGTTTATTGTCTATCGATTCAGATCCCTAGACCGACAATAGATTGGCCTGGCCTACAAGTCCTGTTACATAATCTAATTCATGAATCATCAGATTTGTTGTGATGGAGCTGAGTCCAAGATCTCCCCAAAGCGGAGGTGTTTCTCTTTTTAAGACCAGTGAGAGGAGCTTGCCATATTTCCGCTCTTGGAAGGCGTGCTGAAGGTAGGAATAGGCAGGTTCAAACTTAATAAATTGGTTGACGAGTATTCTCCTGCCGTACTGCTTCTCTGCATGTCTCATAGCAGCAGCATCTTCGAGCGTCAGACAAACGGGTGTCTCACAAAATACATGCTTACCATGCTTCAGCGCCTGAACTGCATATTGCTTATGCAAATGTGAGGGCAAACAAATATCAATGACATCGATTTCGGGATTAAGGATAAGGTCATCTATACAATTCGTAATTTCTACCCCTAATTCTTCTTTTAACTTCTGAAGCTTGGATTCATTCCTTCCGTAAACAACTACTCTGTCTATGCGGTCACTCTCTATCCAAAGCTTTGCATGATACGCTCCGAACCCGGTTCCCAAAACACCAATATTCATCTTAACAGCTCCCTTCTTCATGTAGGTTAATGATATACTTCAATTACTGACAACAGAGTGTCAACAATTGAAACCAACCTTAAATATACTTTTTGACAGGGAGGCTATATTTTGAGATTGCATCGGTTGATCGCTATTTTATTATTAATTGAATCAAGAGGGAGAATGAAGGCCAAGGAGTTAGCTATAGCTTTGGAGACCTCCGTTCGCTCCATTTATAGGGATATTGATGTTCTTGCAGAAGCGGGAATTCCGGTCGTAACCACGCCTGGACCTAGTGGCGGTATTTATTTGATGGAGGGATATACCGTTAATCTGAAGGAACTGCATGGTGAGGATGTGATTAACCTCTATCTTACTGGAATGGGGATCTATTCAGGTGGACAAACCGAGTCAGGCTTGAAGCTAAAGAATGCTCTTCTGAAATTGGAAAAAACGTTACCGACCTCATATCAATCAGACATAAGGATAGCAAGGACTAGATTTTATTTTGACGATACGCCTTGGTGGACAGAACGGGTGTCGATTCCATGTCTAGAAACGTTGAGATTAGTGGTCTGGAGATCACGAAAGATAGGTATACAATATCGTAAGGTGGATGGGGCTTGTTCCTCACGTAGATTGCATCCCTATGGGCTTGTTGTTAAGCAAGGTGATTGGTATCTGATCGCTTATTGCGAGGAGATAAGGCAAATCCGCACATTTAAGTGTGAGAGAATCCTAGTGGTTGAATTGCTCGAGGATGAGTTCGAGATTCCTTCCGAATTTTCACTTGAGCATTATTGGAACACTCAAGAGGTTGTTTTCAAGCAAGCCTGCCTTGCGGAAGAACACTACCCAGTCGTTATTAGAGTGAGTAAGGAGAATGCGAAGGTATTGAATAACTTGGAAACCATTCAATCTACATCTGATGGGAATGATCTTATTTTAACAGTTAATATGGATGGTTATGAGGCCGCTTGTCGGGATGTGCTGGAGCTAATCAGTTATGTAGAAATAATAGAGCCTGCCTTACTTAGGCAATTTGTTAAAGAACAAATTAATCGAATTCAGCAGCTATATTGGTGAAATAGAACAAAGGTCTATCCCAAAATCATAACTGATTCTTGGCGATAGACCTTTGTTTGTAATTGCTACTACTTATCCTGAATAGAATCGATCAATCATTCCAATCACGCCGCAAAGTAAAGAGGTCCTTCAGTGCCTCTGTTGACAGTTCGGTAATCCAGCCTTCGGAGCTTGTGATGACATTGTCACTTAGCTGCTGTTTATTCTCTAGCATTTCATCAATTCGTTCTTCCAGCGTACCCAGTGAGATGAACTTATGCACCTGTACATCCCTTGTTTGTCCCATGCGGTAAGCGCGGTCCGTTGCCTGGTTCTCAACGGCAGGATTCCACCAGCGGTCGAAGTGAAAGACATGATTCGCTGCTGTAAGATTAAGACCGACTCCACCTGCTTTAATCGATAGAATAAATACAGAGGGTTGTTCAGCAGGCGGAAGTGTTTGGGATTGAAATTGATCAATCATACGGTCACGTGCAGATTTGGATGTGCTCCCATTTAAGTAGAGCACGGGCTCCTGTAGCTCTTGCTGAAGCACAAGCTGAAGTAACTGTCCCATCCCTATATACTGCGTAAAGATAAGGCAACGTTCGCCTTCTTCTCGGAGTTCTTTGACCATCGCGATAAGACGCTCTAGCTTGGAGGAACGGCTGATCAGTGTTTCGGTATCAAGCGCGTCATTATTCCCGCTCGAAGCTCCATGAATCGGTTCCTTAGTCAATAGCATCGGATGATCGCAGAGCTGTTTAAGCTGAGTAAGTGCTGCGAGAATAGCGCCTTTGCGTTCGATGCCTTCTAGCTTCTGCATACGTTCCATAAGATCATTAACGGATTGGTCATAGAGTGCACCTTGCTCAGCTGTAAGATGAATATAGGTTTTCATCTCATTCTTGTCCGGTAAATCGAGCTGAATAGCGGGATCCTTCTTTTTGCGGCGGAGCATAAATGGCTTGACTAGCTTCTGTAAATCTAGCGTCCGCTGTTCATTATGTTCCTTCTCAATCGCATTGCTGAATCTTGCATTAAAGCCTCGTGAACTGCCAAGGTAGCCAGGGTTGATGAAGTCATAGAGAGACCAAAGCTCAGATAGCCGATTCTCTATGGGCGTACCAGTCAGTGCAATACGATGTTTCGCTGGGAAACTCCGAACGGCAATTGATTGCTTTGTTTGGGCATTCTTAATATTTTGCGCTTCGTCTAAGCAAATTGATGCCCAAGTATAGCTTTTGAGTAGCTCCTCATCAAGTGTTGAAGTAGCATAGGATGTGAGTACAACATCAGCAAGCTTAGCTTCTTGATAGAAAGCTTCATCACTTAATCGCTTGCTTCCATAATGAAGCATAACCTTAAGGGATGGGGCAAACCGAGTTAATTCCTTCTGCCAATTGCCTAGAACCGAAGTCGGGCAGATAAGGAGAGAAGGGAAATTGGTATCAATATCTACATTTACATCTACATTAGTTTCCTTAAGATGTAATAAATACGCAATGAACTGCACGGTTTTACCGAGCCCCATATCATCTGCGAGACAGGCACCAAGTCCAAACCGACGTAAGAAAGCGAGCCATGCAAACCCATCATGCTGATAAGTCCGCAAGTTTGCCTGCAAATCTACTGGGACGGCAAGTGTCGGCCATTCTGTCTGCTGTCCTAACTGACGGATGAGCTTCATCAGATGTTCGTTCAGCTCAACCTCAAGCTGAATTTGTTTCGAATCATCTGGTTGTTGTTCCGGTAAAACATCGTCAGGATTATCGCTGTTACCTAGTAAATGCAGCTGTAGAACATCCTGAAAGGATAAGCCTTGCATGTTATTTATGCCTGCCATAGCTTTGCGAATCTGTGCGAGCAAGGCAGGGTCAAGTGGAATCAACTGTCCCCGAAAGCGGACTAAGCGTTCATTACGAGCGACTAGTTCGGCGAACTCGGCCTCGGTAAGATCTGTCTCACCAATGGCAATACGCCAATCGAAATCAACGAGTGAATCAAGTCCGAATAAAGATTTACCTGAGCTGCTTCCAACCTCCGAGCGAACCTTCGCACGAAGCCGTGGTTTCTTACGGCTAGCTGCTTCCCACCATGCTGGAAGCAGTACTTGCCATCCTGAATCGAGTAGATGAGAGCTATCTACTGTTAAGAATCGCCAAGCTGCTTCATCAGTTAGTGGGGTGCTGAGTACATTATCTCCGCTACCTGCCAAGAGCTCCTTAGGCAGACTGCCTCGTAAACGTTCTAGCCAGCTTGCAGAGCGCTGCCGAATATGTGTCGTCCATGGAGCAGACCATGTTCCAGATACATGACCATCTTCGGCAAGTCGAAGCGGAACGAGCACTGTCTGATCCTGCTTATCTTGGAGAACTAGCTTCAGGCGCCAAGTGGGTTCAGTATCATCTGGCTCTAGCAGCTGTAAGAGTGATCTGAATGGTGCGGTATCTGCAATCCAGCCAATTGAAATTAGCCAGTCCTGAGCATCTAAGCCAGGAGCTATATGACTACCTTTGGTAAATAATAATGGATATTCTTGTCGTAAATCTGAAGCTGCTAATTCTGTACTATAGTAACGGTGATTAACAGCATCAGAGAACGCAGCGACTACCCCCTCCCTGAATGGCGTATCTCTAGCTAACTTATCTAAGATGGCTTGTTCTTGTATATCGAATGTTCTATAATCCCAAGTCCATTGTAGCTTTCCGGCCTGAAAGGCAGAGAAGCTAGGCATATAGTTTTTCTTATCTATACAAGCAGAGAGTATGGGAGCTAGCTCAATCAACTTAGCTGCATCGCCGCTCCATACCCACTCTATGTGCTCTAGAAGCTTACATTCTGCAAAGAAGGGGATAACAAGCTCAGAAGGAAGAACAACAAGCTCGACATCTTGTGCTGTTTGGATGGCTAGCTCTGTACCATAGAAAGAAGCTTCATGCCATGCGAATAAACGCTGTTTCAAGTGTAGACCCGTTACGCTGCTATTCATGCTGTTAGCTCCATAAATAAGCGCATCTCCAAATGCACTTAAGCTAACCTGAACCGTAATGGTTTCTGTATATTGGCTCATGGTAGTAGTTTTCCTTTCCGAAGCTCCTCTTGCAGTGCACGAAGTCGGCTGTTGCGACTGCTGAATGAGGTTATAAACAGCTCCCAGCGTGCTTCTTGCTTCATTTTTTTGTATAGCTTGGATAGTCGTTTCAGTAGCTTCACCGCTGCTTTATAGCTATCTCGATTCTTCTGAAGAACATATCTCTCAACTGCCTGATGATAGAATGGCAATAGCATTTCGGGCGCATGCTTCTCAATGGGCTGGAACACACTGACACGAAATTCCATCGGCTCATTACCCGCACTTAGGTGATAGTCCATCCATTGCTGCCATTTGCCATAGGTGAGTAATGTCTCTTCATATACTTTGCTCGAATAAGGTAGCATGCGTGCAAGTGTGTATACCATTTGCTGATCAGCTTCAGGAATATGCTGAATAACTGTCTCCCAATAGCTGATGTACGGATGTAGATTATCATTCCGATGTTTACCTAAGACAGGACCGATTTCAACTAACCATTCCTTTAATCTTGACCAATCTTCCGTCTGTACCAATTGATTGAATATAGGAATGACATCATCGGAATGAATGTTAAATGAATCGCCCGCTGCTTGAATGAGTTTCAAGGCTTCCTGATCCTGAGACAGGTAGAAGTGCATGGAGCTTTGGGCAATTAGCCAGGGAAGTCTCGAAAGATCTGCACCTAATTCATTTTCGGCTGCTTGTAAGTGACCGAGCTCTTCTAAATAAATTTGGGAATCATTATGGTTAGGATGGATATAGTTCACCCATAGCTGAGCATAGAGAGTCGAGAAGTATCTCCGATTCTTAGATTCGGTTAACATTAGCATGCGCATATGATCTAAAGTTTCGATCACACGCTGCCAAGTCTCTGATTCAGGAGTGATTGTAAGTTCTTGCGCATAAATTTGTTCTATCTTTTGCAATACAGCATCAGCTGCAATCTGCGTGTGATAGCCGATATGGGAACCCGGATTGTACCAGGCAGTATTAGGCTCTTGTTTAAAAAGCTTCTCTAACACGTACAAGTGAGCGTGTAGCTCAAACAGACATTCCATTGCAGGTACTAATGTAGGCTTTATTTGATGAATAGCGGTTAACATTCGATGAACATATTGTTCATTCTTCGTGCTATTTAATAAAATATTCGTACTTAACTCAAACAGATGATGCCACTCTGATATGGCAAGGGTAGACATGTGAGTCGCCTGCTTCTTTAAGTCAGCGAGGCCTCCAGCCAACCTGTCTACAGTTGCTGAATGAGTAGATGAAGCTTCAGCAGCTTGTTTAAGTGCAGCTGAGGACTTGGCATTCACGATCGCGTGAATGGATCGCTCATGTAATTTGGCATAATCAAGTAAGACTGCAATCATATGCTTACAATTCGTTTCAACTGGGCAGGTACATTGATTATTGTACAAGGAGTCTAAATGGATCCCGACGTGGTAATTCTTACTTCCTTCGACGGTGGCTTCCACAAGCTCTTCACCTGATATGGTTAATGAATGGACACGCCCTTGCATATAATATTGAAACCCACGTTTAATCGTGAGGTCATCAAAGTATTTGGCTACATGATGAATGAGCAATTGCCACTCGTTATCATCTATGGTATGGGTTGGTTTCATGATCGATTATTCTCCTGAAATTATTATTCTAGGCCTGAAACTACTCTGTTCTATTTCCCATTATATCAGGTCTCGCGAATGAATAAGATAAGTCTTGTACTTAATGTCTTCCAGCTGATTGATAGACAAACTCAGCTCACCTTGTTCAAACGACTTTCTAACTGTATAATTCTCCTAAGTTATGTTTTTTCTAGATACACAAGCTCAGATTTAAAGGAGGAGAAGCCATGACATTCGGCGCACGAATATTCAAAACGGGTATCGCGGTTGCCTTGTCTTTATACATCAGCATATGGCTAGGATTTACTCCCCCTGTGATTGCAGCTGTTGCAGCTATTTTTGCGATGCAGCCTTCGATTTATAGATCCTGGCGCTATTTCCTTGAACAGGTGCAGACGATAACCCTTGGTGCAGCGATTGCTATGGGTGCAGGGATGCTTTTATCGAATGAGCCTATTGCCGTTGGGGTAGTGTGTATACTCGTCATTATGCTGTGTATTAAGCTCAAGATGGTAGAAACGATCGGATTAACGCTTGTTACAGTTGTTGCTGTAATGGAAGCTTCAGGTCAGTGGGATTTTGCATTAAACCGATTTTTACTTAGTATTATTGGGATTATATCTGCTTTTGTCATCAATATCTTATTTATGCCACCCAAGCCAAAAGAGCAGTTTACGGAACAAATCCATAAAGCATTTACCCAGATGTCATTACTTCTACGGACGGCGATATCGGATGAAATGAAGGAAAAAGTGTTCCGGGAGCAAAAGCAGGAACTTCAGGATAGTTTGAAATCAATGAGTGATAAATACAAGTTGCTTGAAGAAGAGCTGAAGAAGCTCAAACGATCTAAATATCGTGATTCTCGTCAGCTTATCGTGTATAGGCAGATGCTATACTCGTTACATAAGGGGTTTGAAGTGCTTGAAGATGTGCAGGAGCATTATTTTCAGGCAGATCGAACGACAGATCTGAATAAAAGCTATGATCGACATTTAGAGAAACTGATTAAGTTTCATGAGCATGTGCTTCTGAAATTTGAAGATAAGCTGAAGCGGGGTAGCTGGGATTCGGATTCGATTGATGAGGTAAATGATCAATTTATCCAGAAAGTGACGAATTATTATGGTGAACAACATGGTGGCTCAGAGCGACTCATTATTGTTGCCGCGGCAATGTATGATTATGGGTACCAAATTGATCGACTCGATCGTCTGATTGACCATATGGATTCAGATGAGGAAGAGAACAAGACAGTAAGCACTGTATTGTAATAAATGACTAATAACTAGAATTTAAGGTGTACTTAAGCCTTTATTCTAGTTTTTTTCTATATTCTGTTGGGGTTGCTCGCATGATTTGCTTGAAAACCCGATTAAAGCTGCGCACACTATCATAACCACATTCATAAGAAATTTCAGTTATACTTTGTTTGGTTTCTGTTAGCAGCCATAGTGCTTTATTGATACGAATGCGATTTACATAATCTTTTAGGGAGCATTTAATTCGCTGGTTGAGGAGTCGCGAAACATAGAATTTACTTAAACATAGATTCTTAGCCAGAAGCTCAAGCGTAATCTGTTCGGAGTAGTGTTCATCCAGATAAGCAATCAGTTTCTGAATGGTATGATCATTAGCTTGTACGGAATTAGTGAAATGCAGCAGCTCATTTAGATTTCCAAACAAAATATACAAGAGGCCTTTGATGATAAGTGTGTTATTAGAGTTAGCGTGTTCATGGAGAAGCTGATTCAGAATTACTGGAATCTCGCTGTTCTTTGAGATCGTTATACAAGGGTTAGCGATTGTCTTGCCTTCCTTACTTACAAAATATTCAGCCATGAGTTCAGGATCAAAAATGAGGATAATAGCTTTAGATGATTTCTCGGTGACATAACTATGGATATGATTGCTCATCATGACCATAAGTTGTCCTGGATGCAGTAAAGTGCGATTGTCATTAATCGTAATCTCATTGGATCCTTCTAAGACGTATATCAGCTCAATTGCTTTGTGTAGATGGGGAGGAAATGTGAGATTCTCTGCCAACATGATTCTAAAATAGAGTCCTTGTTCGGAATTCAGTTTTTCATAAAAAGGATGCAGTTGGAACATGTGGATCACCTCTTCTTAGATTCTAGGCTCTACAGCAATTTTTGTCTATAAATTGCACAGAATTTGCGAGACTGCCTAACTTCGTGGCTATAGAATATGAGGTAACACTGAAGAGGGGGAGCGAATATGACGAAGACAGCGTTGATTGTTCAAGGCGGTTGGGAGGGCCACGAACCTGTTCAAGTAGCTGAACGGTTTGCGGATATTTTGCAAGAAGAGGGGTTTCGTACAGAGGTTTCTGATACATTAGATAGCTTTAAAGATTTGGATAAGCTATTGGGCCTCAATCTGATTGTTCCTATTTGGACGATGGGAGAAATAACGGATGAACAGCTGAAGCCTGTCGTGAAAGCAGTAGAATCTGGCGTAGGACTTGCAGGTTGTCATGGAGGTATGTGTGATGCTTTCCGCCAGTCTGTAGAATGGCAATTTATGACGGGTTCACAGTGGGTAGCTCATCCAGGAAATGATGGGACTGAGTATGAGGTTCGGATAGTCAAGGATAGCAACAGTTCAATTGTAGATGGAATCGATGATTTTAAAGTTTGTACGGAGCAATATTATCTTCATGTGGATCCTTCGGTTCATGTGCTTGCTACTACAACTTTTCCTATTACTGATGGTCCTCATAGTACAAATGGACAGATTCAGATGCCTATTGCTTATACGAAGTATTGGGGAGCAGGAAGGGTATTTTATCATTCGATTGGGCATCGTGCGGAGCTATTTGATATATCTGAAGTGAGAGAGATGATGAGAAGAGGGTTTATCTGGGCTGCTAGGAAAGATGGGATCGATCAATGAAAAAACACAAAATCGGTATTGTAGGCTGTGGCAATATTAGTAGTATTTACTTTGATAATTTGACGAATACGTTTCAGAATACGGAAGTATATGCATGTGCAGATTTAGTCGAGAGTCTTGCTCTGAAGGCAGCTGAGAAATACTCTATTCCTCATGTGCTTAGTACAGAAGAGCTGTTGGCAGATGAGCAGATCGAAATTGTGGTTAACTTGACGATTCCGAAGGTGCACTTTGACGTGTGTAAGCGAGCACTTATGGCTGGCAAGCATGTTTATGTAGAGAAGCCACTTTCTCTTACCGCTATGCAAGGCAGCGAGTTGGTTAGTTTGGCACGTGAGAAAAGCCTGTTAATTGGGTCTGCGCCAGATACCTTCATGGGAGGAGGCTTGCAAACCTGCCGTAAATTGATTGATGATGGATATATAGGAAAGCCTTTAGCAGCTACTGCTTTCATGATCTGTCATGGACATGAGAGCTGGCATCCTGACCCAGAGTTCTATTATCAGCAGGGTGGAGGGCCAATGCTGGATATGGGACCTTATTATCTGACGACTCTTGTCTCTCTGCTTGGCAGCGCTCAAATAGTAAGTGGGATGACGAAGACTGGTTTCGAGCAACGAATAATTACTAGCGAGAAAAAGTTCGGCAAGGTAATTGATGTCGAGGTTCCAACGCATTTTGCGGGTACGATAGGATTTTATAATGGCGTCATTGCCAGTCTAATTATGAGTTTTGATATTTGGAGCAGTACACTGCCTCGCATCGAGATTTATGGTACGAGTGGCACTTTAATAGTACCTGATCCTAACACGTATGGTGGCCCTGTCCTACTTCAAACTGCTCACGAGAGTCATTTTAAGGAAATGTCGCTGACTCATATTTACACGAACAATAGCCGAGGAATTGGCGTATCAGACATGGCTAAATGTTTGGATACAGGCGAAACACCAAGAGCAAATGGAGATCTAGCGAATCATGTTCTAGAGATTATGAATGCTTTCCAAATCAGCTCTGACAGCGGAAAGTTCGTGAATCTGGCTACTAGCTGCGATCGACCGACTCCATTACATATGGGGCTCGTTAAAGGTTATATTTAACTTGAATGATAGAAGAAAGAACCTGTCTCAGAATTAACTGGGCAGGTTCTTATATTTGTATAAGTTAGAAGTTCTTATTTGGATGCAGCAGCAGATACTCTTAGTTGTTCATTCAGTTTAAGCAAGCCCTCGAATTTTAAAATTGGTCCTTTCGTATTGCCATTTTTACTGCTAAGATCTGATCTTGGTGGATACATAGGTACACCCCCCTTCATGATAAAACATATAAAATATGCAAGTATAATAGTGCTATTTCATTTAGAATATCATATGGTAAAAAATGGGTCAACATCATCTGTCAGAATTGTTTAAATATTGTAGAAGAATAGGAAAGTTTGCAGAGAAGATGTTCTCTATGCCATGATATCCCTCTCTTTGACCTATGATAGAGGCAAATTTAGCATACAATCGGTTCAGATAAGAGTGGTCTTGAAGCGTATAGAATTGAAATTTGCTAACAAGAGGATTCTCTATAGCTATATGATGAACTAAATGTCGAAACCCCCTGACAAATAAGCGACTGCTTCGATATTCTTCTGTCATAATGACAGAATCTACGAATGCAATCTCACCAGTGGGATGCGGCTCATAGTCTGCTGCTACATATCGATAGTGCATCCATCCGATTGTTTGATTCATTTCATCTAGTATCAGCAGGATGCGGGAGATATCAATCGTTAATAGTGTATGCATAAGAGCATCCGCTAGAGAGAATTGATGACTGAAATCCTTACGGTGTCGAATGAAAAACAGAGTGAACTGTGCGTAATCTTCGTCCGATTGGCAGAGCCGGTAATGTGCTTGCATCTCTATATGCAACCTCCCTATTGATATCGTTCCTGTAATTTCGCTCTCACACGAGCATTGAGCTCGGGATACTGTGACAGGACATAATGGAGTACTTTGCTCTGCAAGGTCAAGAATGTACATTCCGTCAATGCTATGACATCTGCAGTTCGAAGTACATTCTTAAGTAACGCGATTTCGCCAAAGTAATCGCCATCTGTAAGCACGGCTAATGAAGTAGGATCCGCTCCTATTTCAGAAGAACGTTTGGAGACCTCGACTTTGCCACGAGCAATAATATAGAACTTATTGCCCACTTCGCCTTCGTGAATAATGGTTTGGCCACTACTGAAAGTCTCGGTATCGAAGAAACTCTTAATTTCCTTCAGTACTTCCAGATGCATATCAATGAAGAAGGGGAGCTTGGCCAGTCGATTTTCATCAATCTCTGCTTCCTGACCACTTAGTGAAACAGATAAGCCGTTCTGTTTATCCCAGAGTTCTTTATAGAAGCCTCCATTACGTAGCATCTGTTGATGGTTGCCACTGTCCACAATCCGGCCTTGATCGAACACGAAGATTTGGTCAGCATCAGTGATCGATGATAAGCGATGAGTGACCGTTATCACGGTTCGATCGTGTGATAGATGACGGAAGGTTTGGTTGATCGATTCTTCTGATATGGGGTCGAGCGCTGAGGTAGCCTCGTCCAATAATAGAATCGAAGGATTCCTTAGGATTGCACGTGCAATAGCTATTCTTTGTCGTTGCCCACCGGAGAAGTTACTACCTTCATCAAGAACCTCGGTCTGATACCCTTCGGGTAAGCTGTAAATGAAATCATCAATTTCAGCTTTACGGGCTGCTTCTCGAACCTCATTATCACTCGCAAGTGGCTTACTGATCCGAATATTGTCCATAATGGTCCCACGAAATAAGAAATTATCTTGAAATACAATCCCCATTTGCTCTCGCATAGAGCCGCGATCCATATCCTGCAGACTGCAGTCATTCATTCGAATTTGTCCTTCATTTGGTGTATAGAAGCCAAGTATGAGCTGTAGCATGGTGCTTTTGCCTGAGCCACTTGAACCAACGAATGCCGCACTTGTTCCTCCTGGGATAAAGAGATTAATATCAGCCAATATATTCTGCTTCTCTGTATATCTGAACGCTACATTCTGAACCTCAATGTCTAGCTGTTGATCCTGCTTAACCAGTAATTGTGATTGTCCATTCTCTTCAGGCGCTTCATCAAGAAGATGCTGAATGCGTTCCATACTAACCTTAGCATCTGTAAAGGCAGGAATGGCTAGCGTTAAGTTAAATACTGAGTTACCCATAGATGTATACATCGTGAAGAAAGCGACTAATGCACCTACGGTTATATGATCGTTAAGGGCTAGATAAGACCCAAAACCAATAATAGTGAAGTTGATGAGGAGTAGACTCATCATCGGGATACGCTGCAGACTCGAATCCAACACGTTCTTTTTATAATCAATCATGAAAAAAGACTGTAATCTCTTATGGAATTTCTCAATCATCACTTGCTGAAGATTAAATCCTTTAATAACCTTCTGCGCCTTAATGTTCTCTAGTACATCTCCAGACATCAAGGACATCTGAATTTTAAATTCGGAATTAACAGCTTGTGCACGTCTTCCAAGTAGGAGCGGTCCTGCGAATATAATAACTGCGCCCAGAAGGACGAATAGCGCTATACTCCATTGCAAATAGAATAAAATAATTGTGCTTATGATCACTACAGAAATCGACTGGATTCCCGTTGTTAAGATGGCATACATTGCACCATCAATCGCTGACACATCATGCGAGATATACGAGACTAGTTCGGTTGTACGGTTTTTTTGGAAAAAGGAGATATTCGTATGCTGAAGATGAGAAAATAGGCGCGTTCTCAAATCATTTTGCACACGAGCGTTTAATTTGGCTAGGCAATAGTCACTTACAATACCACTGCTGAAACCGATTAATCCAGCGATTCCAAGCACAATCAGAATAAGATAGAAATTATTAAAATCCTGAGGGATAATCGCATTGTCTACCATGAATTTAAAGGTTAGTGGGGCTATAGAGATGAAGGCTAAATCGAGAAATAAAGCAATGAAGAATATAGTCGACAGAAGCTTGTATGGACGTATATAGCTGATGAAATTCTTAATTACAATAAACATGTGGTTATCCTCGCTTAATTTCATGACTTAATAGTCTGACATACTGTAGCCAATGAGACAGTGGAGCAACGTATTCGTCAATTAATCCATAGGGAGTAGGGTTTGAAGAAGTCCTCTGAGCTAGCTTGTCGAATAATTGTCGAAGTTCATTCTGGGCGGGAACCCAGTAGCGAATCTCTGTGACTTCCTTATCGAGTTCAGCCAAATGCTGTGTAAGGAATTGTAATCCTTCAAAGAAGAGTCTAGTTCTTCGCTGCTCGTCTACTAGGAATACCGTCTGGATCTGGATAATATGAGAATCCTTATATAAATTCTCTCCTGTTCCATAGATATACCCGAGTGCGGCTACTAACTCATCCTGATCATTAAAGGCTAACATAGCCTCTTCCTTCATAAGTACGGGACTTGCGATATAACTTAGCGTAATCGGGAACGGATAGGGGAGATTGAGCTCGCTATAATGCTCTAGTAAGAAGCTCATATACTTTTCTTGATAGATTTCGGATGCACATATTTGAAAATAGTACCCCACCTTAGAGATCCTCCTTTAATCAGGAACTTTTATAACAATCTAAATAGACAGAAAAATACATCTTCTTTCATTATCCACAAATCATAGTGTTTGTCTATATTTACCATATGCTGTCGATTAAGATCTTCTCTAGGTCTAGATGTATAAACTGCCCTCATAACATTCAAATTAATAAAGTTACAGTAGAGCAATCACCCAAAGGAGACTTCGAGATGCAACAGCAAACGCAATTGAATAATCAGACACAAGGGACGCCAAATATGAATCATGGGGGTCATGAGCTGTTTGATATGCATGAAGTGCTAGCCGGAACAATTAATGTGCTTGATCAATTCATGATCTTCAGACAGTTTATACAGGATCAAGAGCTCCTGGATATCTTGGATCATCAGTATAATTTCATCCTTTCCCAGTACAATCTGACGGCAGAGTGCTTTACAACAGGGCGCAAACCTAGTCAAGAGACTTCTACGTATATGATTGAGAACCTGCCTAATCCGGTATATGGCATCAAACCTACTCAGCCGAAGAAACCAAATCAATCACTTGCCGATATTAAGGATGCAGGAATTAGTGCGTATATGCTCGGTCTAATTAAACCGCATGCTTCACTCTTAACGATGTCAGCTGTAGAACTGACTAATCCTGTCGTTCGTCGCGTACTTGCTTCTCAAGTACAGAACTTTATTGAAATGGCATATGAAATTTTCTTGTATCAAAATAAGCATGCCTACTATCAAGTACCACAATTAGAAACTTCCGATATGTCCCAAATGATAAACACCTTCATTCCGGCAACAGGTAGCCCGCAAATGCCAGCTAATATTAATGCGGCAGCTACGATTCATTGAACACAAGAACCCAGTATTAGCCTGAACAGCTAGCACTGGGTTTTCATATGGAGCCCGACAACGTACAACATATGGCAAAAAAAAGCAGCCTTACTTAAATAAGTAAGGCTGCTTTAGTGAGGCTACTTTAAATGAAGTAGTAGGCTTATTGTTAATAAGCTAAAGCGTACAACGCTTTAATATGTGATAAGTAACGAATGTTACTTGCTTCTTTCATTAGGGTTGCAGGTAGTCCTTTTAAAGATGTTGAGTTAGCACCAATTGTGGCAACACCATCTTTACGGCCTAAACTTGCAAGAGTTCCTGAGTTTATTGGAGCAAACTCTTCACATGATTTGTTCGTCAAGTAAGCATATAGATTGTAGCCAATTAGTTCTCCCATTTGCCAAGCGATTTGTGCAGTAGGAGGGTAAGGACGACCATCAGCAGCAAAGACAACAGCGCTATCTCCTGCTACAAATACATCTGGGTGAGATGTAGATTGAAGATATCCATTAACTGTAGCACGGCCACGATTGACTTCAAGACCTGATTCGCCTACTAGCGGATTGCCTTGAACCCCGCCTGTCCAAACGAAAGTATTCGATACAATCTTTTGGCCATCTTTAAGATCAATTACATTGCCTTCAACGTTAGTTACAGGTAATCCTGTTAAGAACTCAACGCCACGAGCTTCTAAACTAGCTGTTGCACGTTCAATTAATGCATCAGGTAGAACTGGAAGGATTTTTGGACCTGCTTCAATTAGCTTAAGTTTAATATCCTTCGGATTTACACCAAAGCTTTTGGCAAGTTCAGGCATATGATCAGCAATTTCGCCAACTAGCTCAACGCCAGTTAATCCACCGCCACCAATAACAATGGTTGCATCTGCTTCATTTTTAGTTTGTGCATATGCACGGATGCGATCTTCAATATGCTTGTAGATTTTGTTAGCATCATCAGCAGATTTAAGCACCATGCTGTATTGCTCAAGACCAGGAATACCGAAGTAAGCAGTTTTACTTCCTAGACCTACAACAAGTGCGTCATAGGATAAGGTATGTCCATCAGCAAATGTTACTACTTTATTATCTACAGAGAAAGAATTAACCGTAGAGATCTTTAAATCAATGTCTTTTCCTTTAAATAGCTTGGAAAGTGGCATTGTAATTGCATTCTCAGAGATGCTTCCACCTGCAAGACGGTGAAGCTCTGTGATGATTTGGTGAGTAGGATATTGGTTTACTACGGTTACTCTTGCTTCATCTTTACTTAAGTATTTACGTACAGTTAGAGCAGCTAGAAGTCCGCCGTACCCTGCTCCTAAGATGACAATATGTTTTGACATAGTTGATCCTCCATTCTTACTGAATGATTATTATTGAAAGACTATTTTTGATGATTACGTTCTGCAGAAACTTTAAGATATGAATTCACGAAACGGAACATCTTCTGTGCTTGAGGATCTTTTAACATTTTCATAAGACCAAAGACGCCAATAACTTCGTTACTTACATCTGCACGATCTTTTGCTTCAATAACAGTTGCCGCGATGTCTTTCACTTTATCTCTAGCGGGTCCTACGATTTCTTTGATCGCTCCGACAGTATCGTTCTTCAATACCTCGTCAGTTGAGACTGCTTGCACAAAGTCATATGATTTTGTCAGTATACTTACAAGCTCAGTCAATTTAGGTAACTGTTCAACTAAGACAGTTAATGATTGTTGAACCTCGGGTTTTAGTAGCTGATTAAGTACATCAATTTGTTCACTAGTAGCGGACAATGTGATTGATTCTTGTTCAGGCTTAGTTTGGGTAATAGTTTCGGACATTTCCAATTCTCCTTTGCGGTAATATTTTAAGAATCTAAGTTGTTGAAAATAAGTTGTTTTACCATATGCTTGTAGTTTGTGAAATCATCAACAATGTCACACTTTCTAGTTTATCATAATTATCAACAAAGAAAATCACTAATATTCGACATAATGCCCATTTATTGATGAATTTATTGATTTTAGGGGCTATTAATTGTTATTCTGAAATTGATTCATTCTTCTTATTTTTTTCTAAACTTGTTGAAAATATTAATCTTCGGGAGTTTTACTAATAATTTCTTTGAGATCTTTGGTAAAATGTAATTGACCGTTATCAGAGCTTAGAGAGGGTGTGTATCGTTTGAAGGTACTTGAAACAGGATCGTCTGATTCTACGCTGGCTGACGATTGAAGACAGTGGGTTTATGCTTGAGCTCATGAATGACCCTTCATGGTTACAGTACATAGGTGATAGAGGTGTGAGAACTCTTGAGGACGCGAGCAACTATATTCTGAGTGGACCAGTTGATATGTATAACCGATTAGGATTCGGGTTATACTTGTGTGAGCTGAAGGAGAGTGGTCTCCCAATGGGCATCTGTGGCCTTATCAAGAGAGACTCTTTAGAAGATGTGGATATTGGATATGCCTTTCTTCCGAGGTACTCGGGACAGGGCTATGCCTATGAATCAGCCTCAGCGGTAGTAGCGTATGCGAAGCATGGTTTGGGTCTAGATCGTATAGTGGCTATAACTTCCTCAAACAATTGGCGTTCAGCTAAGCTGCTTCAGAAGCTCGGTCTTCAATTTGAGCGAATGATTAGTAGTACCTCTGACGAGCAAGAAATTAAGTTATTTGGTTCTGCCCTCTAATCATGTAGATTTCTAGCTAGATTTGGATAGGTTAAAGAGGATTCCTTCGTCATTGACATGACATAGGGACATCCTCTTTTTTGCTGTTTAAATTAGAACTTATGAATATAGGTATTACACTTCGTGATGAGGTGTAGTATCATTTTAAATTGAAATCAACTACTTTGGAGGATTGGTATGAGTACAAAAGCAGAACACATCAAGAAATCAAAAGTACCTCCAGTTAACCCAGCACTTTCTCATCGACTTCCACCAGGGCAGATTTTAACGGAAAAATTCCCTATTCTTCATGAGGGAGAAGTGCCAGAATACGACATGAATAAGTGGAGATTGAACCTATTTGGATTAGTTGATTCAGAACTCGAATTCACGTATGAAGAGATTCTGTCCATGCCGCGAACGAAGATGGTATGTGACATTCATTGTGTTACGCGTTGGTCTAAATTTGATACAGAATGGGAAGGCGTACTCATTAAGGATCTGCTAAAGCATGTGAACTATTCTGCAGAAGCCGGGTTCGTAATGATTCACGCTGATCATGACTATGAAGCGAATCTTCCAATAGAACAATTTATAGCTGAACATGTGATGCTTGCCTTCAAATATGACGGAGAACCATTAACGCCTAAGCATGGATGGCCATTAAGGCTCGTTTGCCCACCGTTATATTTCTGGAAAAGTCCAAAGTGGATTACTGGAATTGAGTTCATGAAAGAGGATCGTCAAGGTTTCTGGGAGACACGAGGCTTTCATAATGAAGCAGATCCTTTCAAGGAAGAGAGATTCTCAGGTGAAACGATAGACATACCAGAGGATGAATGGGAGCGCAAGGAGTTTGATTGAGCTGTAACCTAGTGCGATATTACGATCAGTATGGTTTAAGAACTTAATCTGTTTGGTGGGGGAGAATGCCCCATTGAACAGATTTTTTATTTTATGAATTAGCCGAGAACACTCGTGACATTAGTCATGAGAGGAATCAGCTTCGGACAAGGCGTGTCTTTTGACACGTCAATTGTCCGACATATGTTAACTTATCCATTAATAAAAACATAGATATTTTGCGGTAATAACTTAAAAATCGTTTGACATATGTTATCCTATTATTGAGGTGGATAACATGGCAGAAGTTAAACATGGTAGAGGGTATGTGTACTCTATCCAATACCATATTGTATGGTGTGTGAAATATCGCCATAAAGTGTTGCTTGGCGATATAGATATAAGGTTAAAGCAAATACTCAATCAAATTGCTATAGATAATGGTTTCACGATTTCAGAAATTGAAAGTGATTGTGACCATGTTCATCTCTTGGTTGATTGTAGTCCACAACATTCAATTCCAAATATCATCAAAGCGTTAAAAGGTGTTTCGGCAAGGTTACTATTTAAAGAGTTCCCCCAGCTAAAAAAGAAGCTATGGGGAGGGAATCTTTGGAATCCTTCTTACTTTGTGGCAACCGTAAGTGAACATACGGAAGCGCAAATACGACAATACATCCAAAATCAGAAAGTGAGGTGAAAAGCAATGTTAGTAAATAAAGCATACAAATTCCGTATCTATCCAAACAAAGAACAGGAAGTATTAATCGCTAAAACCATTGGTTGTAGTCGATTTGTATTTAACCACTTCTTGGCGAAGTGGAATGAAACGTACAAAGAAACGGGTAAAGGATTATCATACGAAGCATGTTCTTCTGAACTGCCGAATCTGAAAAAAGAATTATCATGGCTCAAAGAAATAGACAGCATAGCTATTCAGTCGTCAGTAAAGAATCTTGCCGATGCCTATTCACGATTCTTCAAGAATCAGAATGATGCTCCACGCTTCAAGAGCAAAAAGAACAAGGTTCAATCCTATACAACGAAACACACTAACGGAAATATTGCAATTGAGGGAAACAAAATCAAACTCCCGAAACTTGGTTTTGTTCGTTTTTCGAAATCAAAAGAAGTAGAAGGTCGTATTTTAAATGCTGCGATTAGGCGCAATCCTTCTGGCAAATATTTTGTTTCGTTGTTAGTAGAGACAGACGTGCAACCATTACCAAAAACAAACAAAGAAGTCGGGATTGACGTTGGGTTAAAAGATTTCGCTATTCTATCAAACGGTGAAGTGTACGAGAATCCGAAATTCCTACGGAATATGGAACAAAAACTCATTCGTGAACAACGCACCCTATCCAGACGTGTGAAAGGTTCTTCAAACTGGAATAAACAACGAATTAAGGTTGCACGAATCCATGAACACATTGCAAATGCCCGAACAGACTACTTACAAAAAATTTCAACGCATATTGTCAAAAACCACGACATCATTGCGATTGAAGACTTGCAGGTATCTAACATGATGAAGAACCACAAACTTGCCAAAGCGATTAGCGAAGTGTCTTGGTATCAGTTTAGAACGATGCTTGAGTATAAAGCAAAGTGGTATGGGCGTATTGTAGTTGTTGTAGGCAAAACATTCGCTTCCTCTCAGCTCTGTTCGTGTTGTGGATACAGAAACAAAGACGTTAAAAACCTTAACTTGCGACAATGGGAATGCCCTTCTTGCCATAGCGAATGGGATAGGGACATGAACGCAAGTTTGAATATTCTTGCCGAAGGCAAAAGACTACTATCTGCATAATCGCGGTAACCGCAGGAACTGCGGGGATAGCTTGGTGGTGCACTTTGCACTAATTCTGTTCAGTAGAGCGGACTACCCAAGAATCTCGTGGCTTTAGCCATGAGAGGTTCAATGGTGCAGATTTTAGTTCCCTGGGAAGTAGAATTTAAACCGAAGTCTACAAGAATAGAGTATAATATTATATAATTTATAATATTCGGTTATATAGAGGGTTGAATGGGATGTCGTATAAGCCATATTTAGATGAGCTTATTGAGAAAACCAAACAAAATCCGGAATATATCATGCCACTGCACGATGTCTATCAGTTCAATTTGGATCATGAAACACCGATCCAAATCCGCTTTGACAACGGTGTTGTGGAAGTAGTCGAAGGGACTCCATATGAGGCAGCCTGTACACTGATTCTCTCATCAGCTAATTTCATTAAACTCTGAACAATGATCTGAACACGACGATAGCCTTTATGCTAGGTTCACTTAAAGTACAGGGTCGAATGGGCTTAGCACTTAAGCTTCAGGATATTCTGAAGCAGTACGAGAATGTATAAATTGATACAATGTAATTCAATTATTAGGAGATGTTAAATGTTTAAGAATGATACATTTGATAATGAAGAAACTGTAACAACACGGCCTTTGCATGAAAGAATGAAAAAATTATCTGATGAAGAATTGATCAGTATTGTCAAAGAACAGTTTATGGACTACACCTATTCTGCCGTAACAATTGCCAAGGATGAATTATTGACGAGAGGGATAGAACTAGCTTTATGGTATTACAGAAAAGATGGTCAGCAGTTTGGTCCCCTAAAAAGTGATGAAATTAAGAAGCTAGTAGCTCAAGAAATTATTCAAGCAAATGATTATGTTTGGAGATTTGGTATTCAAAATTGGGTTCCTGCATACGAAGTAGATGGCTTATTTAAAGGAGTTCCACCGATCTTTCCAGGAGACCGGCATACTCAAATTAGTCCAATTGAAATCCAAGTCCCTGATAGTGTTCGTACTGGAATAAGGTTAGCCTCCATTTTTCAATATGTTAATTCAGGTATATGGTCAATTATTTGGTTGTTCCAAATCATTAATTTTTTGTTATATGAAAATACAATCGAAATGGCCATATTAGTTGGATGGAATTTGGTCTGGATCATCGCTTCATTCGCGATTGCAATTGGACTATGGATGTTAAGAAAGTGGGCAATAGGTTGGGGAATCGGAACATCGGCATTAGGAGTTATATGGTATTTAGTAGAAGCGACCACAAGTCCATTCTTTTTTATTATAGTACTTATTGAAATAGCAATTTTGATTCTAATTTTAATAAATAAAAGGCACATAAAATCAAACGAAGAGATTCACAATGAGAAGTTAGCGATAGATATATAACAAATGAACATCCGTATGAATCTCAGAATAAGATTTATTGGGGATTGGGTTATATATTTATTCAAATAACTAATTGACTAACCATTGGTTAACAATTATAATTATTTTACACATATTTCTAATAAAAGGATAGTTTACCAATGGAAGACTTAAGGTCAGTACTCGTTACTGGATATTCTAAGGCACCACAAGGAACCTCGATGTATGAGATGTTCAAGCATGCGGGGATTGTTCTAGAGATTGATATGGAAACGCATACAATTGTGAATGCTGAATTTACGTTTGTTGCACAGCTAACGAAGGATTATTTTCGAAGACTGGTTGTTGGCTACAATTTATCCGAAGGGATAGAGTTACTCATTACACGTATTCAAGACCATTACTATGCGCCGTCACAGCAAGCGATTATTGTCGCCTTACAGTCGGCTGTGCAGAGGTACTGGGATATTAACAAAAATAAATAACTATGGTTAAGATGATATGGAGAGACGGCCTCTCTCCATGGACCCATTAGAACCTAGTATCTCAATGAAGTAAGGAATAACGCTGTTATTCTTGTTCCGTTGATCATGCTAGGTTCTTTATTATTTGGCAGAAGGCAAGTTCGACTGAATGAATTGAATATACATGTAATTGAGGGGGCGTGCGGGGTATGTACATTTCAGCTAAGGAAGCTGTTTCAGTCATTCAAGATGGGAATCGAATTATGGTTGGTGGTTTCGGATTGGTTGGCTGCCCATTGTCACTCATTCAGGAGCTATTAAATACGTCCGTTAAAGATCTAACGATTATAAGCAACAATTTGGGTGAGCCTGGCAAAGGACTTGGTAGGCTATTACTGGAGAAACGAGTGAGTAAAGCGATCGGTTCCTTCTTCACTTCTAATCCTGATGTAGTGAAGGCTTACCAAGCGAAGGAAATCGAAATTGAGTTAATTCCACAAGGGACGCTTTCGGAAGCTATTCGTGCAGGTGGAGCAGGGATAGGGGGGATTTACGTTCTAGCTGGTGTAGGTACAGAGCTTGAACTCGGGAAGGAAACGAAAGTTATTCATGGGAAGACGTATTTGTTCGAGCCTTCGCTTCGGGCAGATGTTGCTTTAATTAAAGCCCATAAAGCAGATAAGTTAGGCAACTTAATCTATCGTAAGTCAGCTCGTAATTTTAATCCGAATATGGCTACAGCTGCAGAGGTTGTGATAGCGGAAGTGGATGAGATTGTAGAGGTTGGCGAATTATCTCCAGAGGAAATCGTAACTCCGCACTTGTTTGTCGATTACTTTACTTTATCGGAGGTCTACTCACATGGATGATAAGCAGTTTATTGCTTCGCGTATTGCTCGGGAGCTGAGGGACGGCGACATTGTAAACCTTGGGATTGGCATACCGACGTTGGTTGTTGATTATTTGCCTCGTGATGTAACGGTTTATATTCATTCAGAGAATGGCATCCTTGGGGTGGGACCAACACCTGCTCCTCATGAACAAGACCGTGATTTGGTAAATGCAGGCAAGCTTCCTGTGACTGTCCTGTCAGGCGCCTCTTTCTTCGATAGTGCTTCTTCTTTTGCAATGATCCGTGGTGGTCATATAGATGTATCTATTCTTGGTGCACTGCAAGTAGATGAACAAGGTCGTATTGCGAACTGGGCTGTTCCTGGTAGAAATGTTCTAGGTGTTGGGGGAGCAATGGATTTACTGGAAGGGTCAAAGAAGATCATCGTTGCAACCACACACTGTACCAAAGAAGGTCAGCCTAAGCTGCTGAAGCATACCGAGTACCCTCTAACCTCATTAAGAAGAGTCGATTTAATTGTCACCGAGCTTGCTGTATTTGAAGCTACAGACACTGGACTAGTGTTAGTTGAATTATCCCCGTCAGTAAGTATAGAGGAAGTACACGCTAAGACAGCAGCATCATTTCAAATTGGAGGTGAACTTAAGCAGTGGTAGTTATTGTGAATGCGCTACGGACGGCAATTGGCAAATATGGTGGTGCGTTATCTGGGGTATCAGCAGAGGAAATGGCAGCTACTGTGATGCGAAATAATCTTGCTCTATCGGGCTTACGCCCTGATATGGTGGATGAAGTTATTATGGGTCAGACCAAGCAAAGTGCACATACGCCCAATATTGCTAGAGTTGCTTCCCTTATGGCACGGATTCCTGAGCAAGTGGGTGCCTATACAGTTCATAGGCAGTGTGGTTCTGGGATGCAGGCTGTTCATAATGCTTACTTAGCTATTCTTACTGGTCAATCGGAAGTCGTACTCGCTGGTGGTGTAGAGAGTATGTCACAGGCTCCATATTACATGGTGGGTGGGCGATTTGGGATGCCCCCAGGTAATCTAACAGTCTATGACTCTAATACGGAGAGTCAGCCTCGATCACAGCCAATCGATAAGTATGGTGCATTCGGAATGGGTGAGACAGCGGAATATTTGGCTGATCAATATGATATAAATCGAGAAGCGCAAGATGAGTTTGCTTATTATAGCCAACTGAAAGCTAAACAGGCTATTGAGGCGGGTAAATTTCATGATGAGATTGTTCCGCTAGAGATTAAGGAAGGCAAGAACAATGTTCGGTTATTTGGTAGTGATGAATTTCCTCGTGAAACAAGTATAGATAAGCTTGCTAAGTTATCTCCTGCTTTCAAGCAAGGGGGGACGGTAACTGCTGGCAATGCTACAGGTAGAAATGACGGTGCATCGATGCTGCTCATGATGAGTGAAGCGAAGGCGAATGAATTAGGATTAACGCCATTAGCTTCGATTCGAGCGATAGGGGCTGCCGGTCTACATCCAATGGAAATGGGGCTAGGTCCAGTGCCTGCATCACGAAAAGCCCTTAAGGCATGTGGTTTAGAGCTGAGTGATATCGGGCTCATTGAACTCAATGAAGCCTTTGCTGCACAGAGCCTTGCTGTTATAAGAGAATGGGGGATTACGGAAGAGCGTATTAATGTAAATGGTGGAGCGATTGCCTTGGGACATCCACTGGGCTCTACAGGTGCAAGAATACTGACAACGCTTGTTCACGAAATGCATAAACAAGAAGTACAATTCGGACTTGCCACATTATGTATTGCAGGTGGTCAAGGTATAGCTACGGTGGTGGAACGATGGAAACCATAAACAATCACGTATTTCATCGAGATTTTACTAAATCCTATCCGATCATTGCCTATGGTGCAGGGGTTTATTTAGTAGATACGACTGGTAAGAAATACTTGGATGCATCCTCTGGCGCAGTGGCTGCCAATTTAGGTCATGGGGTTATGGAAATTGCTGATGCCATGGCTGAGCAAGCAAGGAAAGCCGCCTTTGTCCACACCTTAAGGTTCGAGACACAGGTTCAGCATGATCTTGCAGAAGAAATAAGCGCGATTGCTCCAGTGACGATGAATCATGTCTATTTTACATCTGGTGGTTCAGAGGCGAATGAAAGTGCAATGAAGCTTGCACGTCAATATCACCGTGATCGTGGAAATAAAGAAAAGCATCTGAACATAGGGCGATGGCAATCGTATCATGGGAATACGATGGGTTCTCTCTCTGCTGGTGGTGATGTGAAGAGGCGACAACCCTATACCCCAAGCCTAATTAAAACAGATCATGTGTATTCCCCCTATTGCCATCGTTGTCCTTATCATCAGACGGAAGAACAGTGTAGTAAAAGGGAGAAGCTTTATTGTGTGAGTGATTTGGAACGATTGATTGTGGAAATTGGCCCTGAATTTATATCCTCTTTCATCTGTGAACCGATTGTTGGAAGTCAGCAAGGTGCAGTTGTTCCACCAGCGTCCTATTTGAAGCAAGTTAAAGCGATTTGTGATCAATACGACATACTGTTGATTGTTGATGAAGTGATGACTGGTTTTGGAAGAACAGGCACTCACTTTGCGGTGGAGCAATTTGATGCCACGCCAGACATTCTTACATTTGGCAAGGGGGTGTCGGGTGGATATGCTCCGCTTGCTGGCATGATCGTTTCAGGCAGGGTAATTGATAGTCTGAAGCAGAATGGTAAGGGTCGCTTTATACATGGCTTCACATTTAGCGGTCATCCAGTATCGGTAGCAGCTGGTCTAGCTGCAATCCGGTACTATCATAAACATAAGCTGCTGGACAATTGTAAAGCTCAGGGTGACTACTTACGGCATAAATTAATTGAGCTGCAATCTAAGCACCAGAGCATTGGGCAGATTCGTGGACGTGGTCTTCTCGTTGGTTTTGAGCTTATGAAGGATCGAGAATCAGATACTTTCTACCCACCTGAAGTAGAGGCGTCAGAGCTACTGAATCGAATAGCAATGAGATTAGGGGCTGTGTTTTACCCCGGATCAGGCACGATTGATGGGTTTCGGGGAGATCATTTCCTTATCGCTCCTCCTTTAACGATTAGTCAATCTGAAGTCGATGAGTTAATTCATCTATTAGATCAAGCTTTGATTGAATTTGAGCGATAGGATTCCAATATGAATATGAATACGAATACGAATGCGATTACGGAAACAACTACGGAAACAAATACAACTAATTTCAATTTCGAAGGAGACGAAAACTGACTATGATAGAGCAAGGGAAAGTAATGGAGTTACACGAGTTGGCACTTAAACACCTATCACCAGTGATGACACGGATAACAGATTTAGTTATTGAGAAAGCGCATGGAGCTAATTTCTGGACAGCAGATGGAACGAAATACATCGACTTCGTCTCAGGCGTAGCGGTTAATGCAGTCGGACATACACACCCTGAAGTAGTTGCAGCGATTCATAAACAATCGAGTGAATTGATTCATCTCGGTCTAAATTACGGTTATTTTGAAAGCACTGTTAGACTTGCTCATAAGCTTGCTGAAATCACTCCAGGAAATTTAGATACCGTTTTCTTCAGTAATTCGGGAACAGAGGCGATTGAAGGAGCAATCAAGCTCGCACGTGGTACAACAAAGAGACCTAATATTATTGCTTTTGAAGGTTCCTTCCATGGTCGAACATTAGGCGCAACATCCATAACCGCTTCGAGTTCTAAATATCGCAAATATTATGAACCTCTCGTTGGTGGTGTGTATCATGTTCCTTACCCATATACGCATCAATTAGATTTAGAAACAGATGAAGAAGCGGTGCAGTATTGCCTTAAGCGCTTACGTAAGCTATTTGAACTCCAAGTTGATCCATCACAGGTTGCAGCAATTGTCATTGAGCCAGTGTTAGGCGAAGGAGGATATGTTCCGTCACCACCAGCTTTTCTTCAAGAACTGCGCAAAATTGCGGATCAGCATGGTATTTTGCTTGTTTTTGATGAAATTCAAACTGGATTTGGTCGGACGGGGACCATGTTTGCCTCTGAACATTCCGGTGTTATACCTGACATTATGGTCATGGCTAAAGCCTTATCTTCAGGGATGCCTCTTGGGGCTATCATTGCTCGCAGAGAGCTTCATGAGAAATGGGAGACGGGCTCACATGGCTCAACATTTGGTGGTAATCCTGTTTCCTGTGCGGCTGCACTTGCGAGTATTCGTGTAATTGAACGTGAGAAGCTTGTAGAACGCTCAAGTACTTTAGGAAAGCGTATTGTACAGCAGCTTCAGGAGCAAATAGGACAATTGCCACAGATTGCCGAAATTCGAGGTATTGGTCTGATGATTGGCATCGAATTTAAGGGCGATTCGACCTTAACACCTGCAGCTGCGGTAGCTAGGATTCGGTCAGAAGCCTTAAAGAAGCAATTGCTCGTAACTAGCTGTGGGGTATATGGGCAAACGATTCGATTGATGCTTCCATTGAATATTGACGAAACGGTACTAGATGAAGGGCTGTCCATCTTGGTGAATGCTATTTATTCAATGTTCGATAATTGAGAGGATGGTGACTACTAGGTGGTAACAGGTAACTATATAAACGGTCAGTGGAAGACAGCTGAAGATAGAGAAGTATTTGACAGTACCAATCCAGCAACGCAGCAAGTTATCGGTTCATGTGTGATGTCAACGCAGGAGGATATTTCTGAAGCGGTGCAAGCAGCGCAGATGGCATTTCGCACATGGCGTCAAGTTCCAGCACCTCAGCGTGCGGAATATTTGTGGAAGCTGGCTGAAGTACTACAGGCGCGTAAATCTGAGTTAGCTACGATGATGACCCTCGAAATGGGAAAGGTAATTGCAGAGTCTTATGGGGAAGTGGATACTGTCATTTCCTTCTGTAAATATATGGCGGGTGAGGGCAGGAGAATGTTCGGTCAGACTGTACCTTCTGGTGCACCAGACCGCATCGTAATGACGATTCGCGAGCCAGTTGGTGTAGTCGCTTGTATTACGCCATGGAATTTCCCGCTTGCACTTGCAGCTTATAAAATTTTTGCTGCACTTGTGGCAGGCAACACAATCGTATGGAAACCAGCTTCTGATGTATCGCTATGCGCCAAGCTGTTCATGGAAGCACTACAAGAAGTAGGACTGCCTGATGGTGTCTTTAATCTAGTGTTTGGCTCTGGAAGCCAAGTAGGCAATAAGCTAGCGGAACACCCTGATGTCAATGTAATCGCGTTTACAGGCTCGACTGAAGTAGGCAAGAAACTTGCTGAAATCGCAGGACGGAACCTGAAGCGAATTTCATTAGAGCTTGGTGGTAAGAATTCGGTTATTGTCCTTAAGGATGCGGATCTAGATTTAGCAGCTGCTGGGATTGTTCGTTCCGCCTTTGCTACCTCGGGACAGCGTTGCACGTCTGCAAGTCGCGTTATTGTTGAAGCATCCGTACAAGCTGAGCTTGAGGAGCGAATCGTGGAGTTAACACAGAAGCTTCAAGTAGGTGATGGACTTGAACCAGGTACCGATATGGGACCATTAGCGAATGCTAAGCAGCTACGAACGGTAGAGCAATATGTGGAACTAGCTCATCAACAAGGTGGCGAAATTCTATGTGGTGGTCATACGACGAGTAAGGGCGGGTTGTATTATATGCCTACGGTTATAACTGGTGTCCTCAGACATCATCGTATAGCTAAGGAAGAAGTGTTTGGACCTGTACTTGCTATTCTAACAGCAGCAAGCTTTGAAGAAGCGATAGAGATTAATAATGATACGGAATATGGCTTATCTAGCTCTATTTATACGAGGAGTTTACATGATGCGAATCGTGCAGCCAAAGAGCTTGAGTCAGGTCTTGTCTATATTAATAATGGAACTTCCAATGCTGAAATTGGGCTAGCATTTGGAGGTATGAAGAATTCAGGCAACGGACATCGTGAAGTGTCTTATCAAGCATTTGATGTCATGACTGAGTGGAAGACCATTTATACGAATTACTAAAAGTCAGCGATAAAGCATGACTAACATGAAGCATGGTTTATGAAGCATGATTATATAGGATTTAATCGTAAGGACAATCCGTTCGTGTAGCGGTCATCTGAAAGGAGCATATATGACAAATCGAATTGGTATTGCATTCTTTTATCATGAGTCACACACATTCAGTCCTGTCCGAACGGGGATTCAATCTTTCTATGAAGAAGGTTATTATAAAGGGGATGCAATCCTGCAAGCCTACCAAGGAACCAAGACGGAGGTTGGCGGGTTTATAGATGTGCTTCAGCAAGCTAATCAGACGATTGTTCCGCTTGTTTGCGCAGCAGCAATTCCATCGGGAATGGTTACTTTCTCAGCATACGAGGAAATTAAATCGTCTATGCTGCAAGCTATTGCCGAAGCAGGTTCAATGGATGGCCTGCTCCTTGCGCTTCACGGGGCGATGGTGGTTCAGGGAGTCAGTGATCCAGAAAGTGAATTGTTATCCGAGATTAGACAACTCATTGGAGCGAACATTCCGATTTCGGTTACGCTCGATATGCATGCGAATGTGAGCAAGCGTATGCTATCCTATACACCTTTGTTTTTTGGCTTCAAAACCTATCCGCATATTGATATGTATGAGCAAGGGGTTCGCGCAGCCCAAACCTTGTTAATGCACATGGTGACAAAACAACCTATGTATGCTTCATTTAGAAAATTGGCGATGATGCCGCCTAGTGTTAATATGCGCACAGAGGAAGGTCCGATGGCAGACCTTGTCCAGGCAGCGATCGAGGCTGAATGTGATCTGCAGATTATCAGCGCAACCGTACTTGGAGGCTTCCCTTACTGTGATATTCCAGAAGTAGGAGCCAGTGTTATTGTGGTTTCGACAGAACCAAGTAAAGGTGATGCTGTTGCGCAAGGATTGGCTGAACAGTTGTGGGCTGCTCGGGATCGATTCGTGATTCAATTGCCATCTATCTCTGAAGCAATTACACTAGCTCTGGAGATCGATGCAGATAAGCCTATTGCTCTTGCAGATATTGCGGATAATCCGCTAAGCGGTGGAACGGGAGATACAACTGGACTGCTGCGTGAGCTGCTGGAGCGGGACATTGATCATGTCTTGTTCGGAGCTCTTTATGATCCAGAATCCTTACAAACCTGCTTCGATGCGGGTGAAGGAACTGCGGTCAAGTTACGTCTGGGAGGTAAGCTATCTCCAGAGTATGGTGAGCCTGTTGAGGTAATAGCTGATGTGATCAAGCTTACGGATGGTAAGTTCAGGAACACGGGGCCGATGAATACAGGACTGCTGATTGATACGAAGGGTGCGGCTCATATTCGCGTTCAGAAATTGGATATTTTACTGACTGGCAGGGCGTTGTCGGCTAATGACACCGAATTGTTCCGTCATATTGGCATTGAGCCGACAAAGTATAAGATGCTGGCACTCAAGGTCAAGAACCATTTTCGAGCAGCTTTCGATCCGATTGTAAGTCAAGTGATTTATATGGATGGCCCTGGTCTTGCTTCCAATGTATTTAAGCATTTTACCTTTCATCATATTCCGCGCCCAATATGGCCTTTAGATGACATCGACAGCTTACTCATTACAGAATAAGGAGTAGAGGATATGACGAAATCATTTTATTTTGAAACACCTGATCATTTAACAACCGACATGTTAACCTTAATGAAACAATTGGAAGTAGAAGCATTTGGCAGTGATGGTGCTGTAGATGAATGGGGACTTGTTCCAATCGCTCGCAATGGACGATTAGTGCTGATGTATGAGCAAGGGGATGCCAGGCCTGTTGCAGTCTGTGAATTGCTGCGTGATTATCGTAAGCCTGATTTGGCGTATATTTACGGATACTATGTACGTCCAGATAAACAAGGCAAAGGATACGGCAAAGAGCTGTTTGATTATTTGTTTCCTATGCTGATTAACGATCAGTTTACAGAGGTCTGCTTAACCGTTAAGCCAAGTAATGTAGCAGCAGTAAAATTGTATGAACGGGTTGGATTTGATATCGCAGAAACAAGGCACTCAGAATATGGCGAGGGCTCGGATCGGTACTATATGGTAAAGAAGCTGTCTCAAAGGTAGAAAACCCACTTTAGAGACAGCTCCGCTTTAGCTATTATATAATTCTATCTGCTTTCATTTCGTTCTGAAGCTTTTCAGCAAGGCGCAGATAGTTATCCCATGCCGTATTGCGAGTTGTATACCCGCTTTTGCCATAGTCGCCTGAATCTTCAATAGCCGGTAAGCCGGTTAAATCAAGCAGGTTTTGTGTTTTAACAACTTTTTCGTTCAGAGAGTCCATCTGGACATTAAAGCCGATTCGTGAAGGCTCATCATAATCAACACTTTCATACTTGGACTGTCTATAGAAACGCTTAAGTTTAGGATCTTTGATTTCATCTGGAGAATCAGCGAAAATTTCATCATAGCGAACAGATGCGATTTTCTTGTCGCTGATGACAATTTGCAGACGTGCTGTCAATCCGCCATCAAGCTTTTCTGCAATCCCATAATATTTATCGTTAGTAGGCTTTTCAAGTGATGGAGCTAATTTCTCAGCAAGTGGAATCATGGATTGCTCGGTACTGTTCGAAGCACCAGAAACGGCGTCAAATTCACCTGTGATTTGCTGTCTTTCGAGCATTTGCTTCTCAACCAGCTGTACGCCTTGAATCCATGCCGCTCCTTTTGCTGCACCCATACTGAAATTATAAGCTGACAAACGCTTGGATACGTTCTGATAGTAACGGTTGTAGTAGTTAGGACGAGTCATTTCGTTAAATTCAATATGAACCAGTTTATCACCGTTCTTAACAACTTCTAATGTGCCAAGATGACCTTGTCTGAAGCGTTCTTCTATTTTGTAATAATCGCCTTTGATCAATTCTAGCGGAGGCTGAGCACTCCAATTTAACTTGGTAACAGCGGTTGCTGCAACATTCTCTGAAGCAGCTGCATTCGCATCAGAAGGTGCTGGGGTACTTGTTTGAACTGGTGTTTGTTCAGGCTGAGCAGCTTTGTCCGTACTTGAGCAGCCTACAACGGATAATAAAAGTGCAGCAGCGATAACAGTACTCATAATCTTACTCTTAGTTGACTTCATTCTTCTTGATCCCCTTTTGCTAATACATTTTGTGCACATAATGATTAAAAACTTTAAAAAAATATAAATTATTTGCCATAACACAATTTATCTTAATTTAAATAAACAGTATGTAATTTTTTTCACAATGTAAAAATCGACTCGATCAAGAAAGTTATGATAGAACGACATACATTATTTGGTTTATAATCAATTGTAAGTGTTTACATTAATTTTAAGCGGAGGTGAACACATATTTGAAGGATTGGGCATCTCAGTTTGAATGGATACTAAGCATGATCGATGTAGGTGTTCACATGGTCGATCGTCAAGGTGTAACGGTATATTACAATGAAACGATGGCGAATATAGATGGCTTAAGCAGAGAGAAGGTGCTCGGACTTAACGTATTTGAGCTATTCCCTTCTTTAACCGACGAGACGAGTACCCTGCATCTTGTTCTACAAACAGGAGCGAAAATTGCAGATAAACTCCAAACCTATGTGAATATGCAAGGTAAGCATATCACTTCCATAAATAGTACTTATCCTCTCTACGAGGGTGGGGAAATGGTTGGGGCTGTAGAAATAGCGAAAGACATATCGAACGTCATGAGCATGTATGATCAAATTCTGGATTTGAGCAAGCAGCTAGCTGTTTCTAAGCAGCGTAACAAATCGTCCGTTGGGACAGCGGATTATCATTTTAGCGACATGATTGGTCAGAATAAATCTTTTCAGAAAGCCATTTCCATTGCAAAAAAGGCTGCACGAACGCCATCCCCAGTCTTGATATATGGGTCAACAGGTACCGGTAAGGAACTCGTGGCGCAAAGTATTCATAATGCAAGCAGCAGACGGAATGGGCCATTCATTGCCCAGAACTGCGCTGCTGTTCCCAAGGAACTCATGGAAGCCTTATTGTTTGGTACGAACAGAGGGGCATTTACGGGATCTATTGATCGACAGGGGATTTTCGAACAGGCGAATGGGGGAACGTTGTTCTTTGACGAGTTAAATAATCTTGATCTTTCTTTACAAGCTAAGCTGCTCCGTGTACTGCAAGATGGCAAAATAAGACGAATCGGTGGAATGACAGAACAGAAGGCTGATGTACGAATTATTGCTGCAATGAACATACCTCCGCAAGAAGCATTGGAGAAGGGCATTCTTCGCTCTGATTTATTCTTTAGGCTGAATGTGGTACACATTGAATTGCCTGCACTTGCAGAAAGAAAAGAGGACATCCCTCTGCTTGTAAATCATTTTATTCAGCAATGCAATGAGCTGTTTGGCACCCATGTTCGAGGTATCAGTGATGCAGCTCTGCAACGTATAATGCAATTTAATTGGCCAGGGAGCATTCGAGAGCTCGGGCATGCAATTGAATCGGCATTCAACATTATAGATCTGGGCTATGATCTGCTAGAGGAGCATCATCTTCCCGATTTTTTGTTCGAATTACAGCCTGAAGCAGCTGCACCTTTGACTCGGCTTAAGCCAGCTATACCACCTATTTGCGATATAGGGCTGCCAAGCATGCTGGATCAATTTGAACGGGATGTTATCTTGACTGTTTTCGAGCAATATGGAGGGAATATTAGTCAAACTGCTCAAGCACTCGGCCTTAAAAGACAAGCGTTACAATATAAATTGAATAAGCATGGCATCACTAAACCGTTTTGATCTATATATAGCCTCGATTGAAGCAGCTAAAGGTATTACGAAATTGATTAAATATGACAAAAATTTTGCAGCAAAAAAATGGCATACTGCCAGATTTTTGGCATTTATGAGAGGGGAATCCTCTCTTTTTGCTTAAAAAACATTATTAATAAACGATTAATGAAGATTTATAAATTGGCACGGAATTTGCTCAATATCAAGGGTATAGCTGCAAAATATTTTTGATAAGGGGTAATGACTATGGCTATATCTGAAGAGGGCTTGAAGAAGGAAATGCGCCTTGGCGGGCGTCGCCATTATACAGAAATTGAATTATGGAAGGACATACCGGAAGAAAAATGGAATGACTGGTTGTGGCAATTGTCTAATACGATTCGTTCGCTAGAGGAACTGAAGCAGGTCGTTAATCTTACACCAGATGAAGAAGAGGGAGTCCGTATATCAACACAAACGATTCCTCTTAACATTACACCGTATTATGCCTCACTGATGAATCCGGATGATCCAAGGTGTCCAATTCGAATGCAATCTGTACCTTTATCGGCAGAAATTCTGAAGACCAGATATGATATGGAAGACCCGCTGCAGGAGGATGAGGATTCACCTACACCTGGATTGACGCATCGTTATCCAGATCGGGTATTGTTCCTGGTTACGAACCAATGTTCGATGTATTGCCGTTATTGTACACGTCGTCGTTTTTCAGGCCAGGTTGGCATGAGCGTACCCAAGAAGCAGCTAGATGATGCAATTGATTATATTCGGAGAACACCAGAGGTTCGAGATGTACTGCTTTCTGGTGGTGATGGCTTGCTCATCAATGATGTGACATTAGAGTATATTCTTAGCAATTTAAGAGCGATTCCACATGTAGAAATTATTCGGATTGGCACTAGAGCGCCTGTTGTGTTCCCACAGCGGATCACAGAGAATTTGTGTAACATTTTGAAAAAATATCATCCGATCTGGCTGAATACACATTTCAATCATTCCTTAGAAATTACAGAGGAAGCAGCCAAAGCATGCGATATGCTGTCGATGGCAGGTGTTCCGTTAGGCAATCAAAGTGTCATTCTTGCTGGTATTAATGACAGCACGCATATTATGAAGAAGCTTATGCATGATCTAGTAAAAATTCGCGTACGTCCTTATTATATTTATCAATGTGATTTATCAGAGGGTATCGGTCATTTTCGCGCTCCTGTATCGAAGGGACTTGAAATCATAGAGAGTCTTCGTGGGCATACATCAGGATATGCGGTTCCAACCTTTGTCGTAGATGCACCTGGCGGCGGAGGTAAGATTGCTCTTTCACCGAATTATCTTATTTCGCAAAGTCCAGACAAAGTGGTGCTGCGTAATTTTGAAGGCGTTATCACTACTTATCCTGAGCCTAAGAATTATGTGCCTGGTCGTGCAGATGAGTATTTTAACGAGGTGTATGGAGTTCTGAAACAGCCGGAGTCTGTAGGAATCGCAGCTCTCCTTAAGGATGAACAGTTTAATCTTGTTCCAGAAGGCTTGAAGCGAATTCATAAGCGTCATGATTACGAGACTTCAGAGGGACATCGAACCCTCAAGGATAAACGTGAGGAGCGGGATCAGAAGAAAGATCTTTATAAAGCTCGAATGAAAGTGAATGTCAGCGAATAATAATGAGGCTGAGGCACCCTTTAAGTCAAGTAATGACTGAAGGGTGCTTCTACGTTTCTAATAAAGCGAGCTTCGTTATAGACAGCTATCCATGAATTACTTTAATATTAAGTTATTATTTGATAGGTTAACTGGAGAGGCGCGAGCTATGATAAAAAATAGAAGCATTTACTATACATTTATGAAAGCCTTTACACTATTAATAATGATTCCTTTTCTTCTATTTGTCATACTATTCTACCAGATCTACTCTACTTCATTAATTAATAGCTCGATCACTCAGGCGGTTGAACCCTTAAACCAGCTGTCCAGCAGTGTGAACCGAGAGCTGAAGCGGGCCATGATGATGATTTCTACGATCAACAATGCCAACGGACAAATCAACAATGCCAACGGACAAATGATTACAGAAACTGTGACGAAGTGGCATCAGACCGACAGCGCAGATAATAAGGTGGATCTTGCTCGAAATATTGATTCCTCTCTCAACTATCTTTTTAACTACAGCAACGAAATTGAGTCAGTTATTTTCTATATGAAGGATGGCGGACATTATTACTATAAAAATTCTTCCGTTGTCCCTGAAGCGGATGTCCGTTCATCGAAATGGTATCAAGATGCACTATTAAATCATCAAGGCAATGCTGTTGTAGCGAATACGCTGCGTGGTGTTACTTTGAATCAGAAGGATATGTTCACCATCTTGCTTAGCCCGAAGCCGTCCCTGAATAACGATGTTGAAATGATTTATCTAATGATGCATACGAATTTATTTGAAATATTCCAATCGAAAGAAAAGTTAGAACGTTTCATTGTGGATCAAAATGGACAGCTGATTTTCAAAGATGATATCGAATCTGCTTCAAAAATGAGTCAACTGGCGGTCATACAGGATGTCGCTAGGCAGCAGTTGAACAAGCCGTATTTCTCGGTCGAACTTGATGGTCAGAAGAAAATTGTGAAGATGTATCCCCTGGAGAAAACAGACTGGTTCATCGTCAATATCCTTGATGAGAAGCAAATTACGAAGGATGCGGATCGTTTCCTTTTGATTACGTTGGTTGTATCATTCGGAATTTTCCTCTTATTTATATTATTTTTACGCTGGCTCTTTACGGGAATACTAGGACCCGTCTCTCGTCTGATTATGGCCATGAAGCAGGTGGAGCAGGGAAAATTGGAAGTCAGTATCGAGCCAAGAGGAATTGGGGAGCTAAAGAGGCTTGGTCATTCTTTTAATCGTATGGTCTATGAAATCAACTATTTGATTAAGGAGAGAGATGCGAAGGAACGTGCAAGAAGTCAGGCAGAGCTTGATGCCCTTCAATCTCAGATTAATCCGCACTTTCTAGCAAACACCTTAAGCTCTATTCGGATTATGGCGATGATCGCGAAGAGTGATAATATTCGCAAGGTCATTGAAAGTTTGTCCCGCATGTTATCTCATGTATTCCGGGCGCCAGGAGAGCTTGCAGTAATCAAGCAAGAGATTCAAGTACTTGAGGATTATGTTTATATTATGAAGGTTCGGTATGGCGGTACCTTTGAGGTTAAATTCGATATCGATGAAGCGCTATATGAGTATCGTATGTTGAAGATGCTGCTGCAGCCGATTTTGGAAAATTCGATTTTTCATGGTTTGAATCAGGAAGGAAACGGAATGATCGAAGTGAAGGGAACTCTACTTGAGGATGGTATCCGTTTTGTTATAACCGATAACGGCATAGGGATGACTGAGGAGCAGATACATACCTTGTTAGACCATAACGGGGGTCAGGAATACAATACAAGATTCAGCGGTATGGGGATTGCAAATGTAATGAAGCGTATCGCGTTGAATTATGGTGAGCCTTATGGAATCTCTATTGAAAGTGAAGTTGGAGGCTATACGAAGGTGATGCTGTGGCTTCCCAAATTAAAGAGGTGAGTGAAGTTGATTAATGTAATGATTGTAGAAGATGAATCGATCATGAGGCTGGCGCTGCAGACGCTAATCAATTGGGAGCAGCATGGATATCGGATTGTCTATGAAGCAAGTAATGGGAGGCAGGCGCTTGATTATCTTCATGAGCATACCATCGTTGATATTGTCATTACAGATATCAAGATGCCCGTGATGGATGGATTTCAGCTTATTGCAGAGATCAAGCAGTTGCCAAATCCGCAGCCGCATATTGTCATTCTAAGTACGTATGATGATTTTGCAATGGCGAGAGAAGCGATGAAGTTTCGAGTAGAGGACTATATTTTGAAGTCCGAACTGGATGAAGAACCTGTTCTGCAAACGATGAACCGTATACGAGCCAAATTATTGGCGGATCGACAGCATGAGCGCCAAGCCTTGTCGAAACGTCAAGCGGAGCTTGCACTTCTAAAGCAGCAGGTGCTGCATGAATGGTTGGAGTATGGTCGCAGCATCTCAATGGATACTGCGCGTATCGATGAGCTTGAACTAAGAGCTATTCCTCGTCTTCTTAGTGTTGCGCTTGTTCGAATCGAGGAGTTTGATCTTATTAAGCAGCGGAATAATCATTCTTTAGGTTCTTTCACGCAATCTGTCCTGCAAGCCATTCATCAGGTATTGAATGAAGAAGGAGAGGGAGAAGTGATTAGTTTAACCCCTCATGAATATGCGATTTTGCTCTTTAACCAGGAAGGCAGCTATCTCCACGCCAGACAGAAGCATACCAAAATGCTGGAGCATATTCTCTTTTATCTGAAGGAATACTTGAATCTTAAAGTCAGAATGGGAATCAGTGAAGTTCGAGAACGAATAGAGGACCTTCCATTTCTAAATCGACAAGCAAGGCATCATGTGGATCTCGCTTTTATCTGGGATCAGGAGAAGCTCATCTATCCCGAGTTTGCCAAGCAGCTCTTAGAGAAGGATGGGAAGAGCCTGATTGGTAAGGAAGGTCACCTGCTTCATGCTGTACATAATGGGGATGCTGCTGCTGCTGAGCTTGCACTTCATGAACTTTTTTCGACTATTAAATATGCGTCAGGTCAAGGGATTGAACACTTAAAGATCCGTTACATGGAATTGTATATGATCCTGATGAATGAGATAAGGGATCAGCAGCTGGATCCAATCGAGATTCTTGGCGATGAGGCGGACAGCTATCCCAAATTGCAGACAGTAGAGTCGTTAACCTCCTTAAACAAATGGATCAGCACAATCGTACAGCGTCTTATTTCACATCTGAATGCCAAGAGTCAATCCACCAATCGATCGGTAATGGATGCGCAGTCTTATATCCGCCAGCACTACCATGAGGACATTACACTTCGTCGGATATCTGAAGTGGTACAGCTATCCGAAAGTCATTTTAGCTTTCTCTTCTCCAAACATACTGGAGAGACATTCAAGGAATTTTTGACTCGGGTGCGGATGGAGCAGGCGATAAAGCTGATCAATCAGTCCAATTTGAAAATTTATGAGATCGTAGAGAAGACGGGCTATACGAGCGCGGAACATTTCAGCCGAACTTTTAAGAAGACCTATGGTGTCAGCCCAAATCAATATATGAAGCGTTAAGTTAATCAGAAAGTATAAGTTTTCACTATACTTCCTCTGATTAACCTTAGGAAACGCTCCCGTCCCTAAAGGACGGCGTAGCCGTTTCCTCTTGCTGTGAATCGTAAATAAAATCAAAATATCGAATAAAACATCATTCCTGCCAAAACTTTCGTTCGGTATGATGAATGCAAAGGACAATACAGTCCTAATAGATAAAGGAGGAATTCACATGTCAAGGTCTCGCTATAAAATGATAAGCATTATGCTAGCGATGATTATGCTGCTGACAATGATGTCTGCATGCGGAAATTCCAACAATTCTACACAAGAGGGTCAAAAACAAGGGCAAACTTCGACGCCTGCTCCTACTCCAGAAGCTTCAAAGGCACCAAGTGAAGAACCGGTTACGCTTAAATTCCCAATTTGGTCGACAATTACAGAGGATTTATTTACCAGACTTGATCTTGTAAACGCATACAAAAAAGTGAAGCCGAATGTCACGATTGAATTCGAACTGTTGAAAGACACGGAATATGAGAACACGATGAAAATTCGTAATGCAGCGAACGAGCTTCCGGATATTATGCCTTTGAAGTCGGTATGGCTAATGAACTTCAAGGACAACATTACGCCGCTTGATGATCTGGATGCTGCAAAGAACAATATGTTCGCTTCCGAATTCAAGGTAGATGGCCATATTCTAGGAGTGCCTGAGAGCCAGTTTAACGAATTCGTCTGGTACCGGAAGAGTGTCTTCCAAGAATACGGCATCCAGATTCCAAAGACTTGGGGTGAATTCATCGCTGCTGCGGAAAAAATCAAAGCAGGCGGCAAGTATATCCCGATTGCGATGGGCGGTAAAGATGCATGGCCGAACTATCCATTCAATGAATTTATGCCTTCGTTAGTTGCTAAAGACGGAGATATGTGGAGCACGATGGCAGGTATGGATGATCCGTTCTCTGAGGGCAAACCATTCTACGAGGCTTACAAGAAGATTCAACAGCTATATGATGCAAAAGTGATGGGACCTGACCCGCTAGGAGTCAGCTTCGATCAATCCAAGCTGCTGTTCGGCTCCAAGCAGGCAGCTATGATCGCCTTGGGTCAATGGTTTAATACGGATGCAAAGCAGTTGCTGAAAGATGATATGAACGATTTAGGTGCATTTTTGCTTCCTGTACGTGATTCTGTAGATCAGCCGTTCAACACCATCTCAATGGTCGATATGTTCTTGACGATTCCGAAGACTACAAAGCATGCAGAAGAAGCCAAACACTTCTTGAACTGGTTCTTTAGCGATGCATGGTATCCAAAATATTTGCAAGAGTCGCAAGTTCAATCCACGATGAAGGACATTAAGGTGGATTTGGGTGATGTATTCAAAGGAGCCTTTGATATTCCAAACTTGAACTATGTCTTGTACAAAGGCGGCAATGAGCAGTATAAGAAGATCGAAGCTGCTGTGAAGTTTGATGTGAAGAAGATGGGCCAGGACATGATGGCGGGCAAGGACTTTAAGAAGATGATGAATGATATGAATGCGAGCTGGAAGGATGCTCGTTCAAAGGTAAAATAAGCTCAAGATTGTACCAAAAGTAGAAGAAAGAGTAGGGTGGCTGAACAAGTAATCAGCCACCTTTCTTATAAGAAGGTATAGGAGGGTGGTTGCAAATGAATTCCATTTCCAGACAAAAGAACGTACTGTTATTCAGCTTTTTGTTTGTACCTATCATATTGCTCCTGATGTTTGTCGTCTACCCGCTTTTTGAGCTTATCCGGTTAAGCTTTACTGAATGGAACGGAGTCAGCCCAGAGCAGATCTACACAGGGTTTAGTAACTATGCCAAAATGCTGTTTGGTTCTCCGGAAGTATGGCTTTCATTACGGAACAATGGCATCTATTTTATCACACACTTGATCTTAATTCCGTTAGAACTGGTTATTGCCGTACTACTGGATAGCAAAATTCGAGCAAGTAAATTTTTTAAATCGGTTATTTTCATGCCGTATATTATTAACGGTGTGGCCATATCGTACATGTTCGCCTTCTTCTATAGCCCGATCAATGGCGGACTAAATGGTATTCTCGAGTTCTTGGGATTGGAGTCTTTGATCCAAGGCTGGCTTACAAATGAGCACATTGTGAATTTAAGCTTAGTTTTCGTTTCTGTCTGGCGATTCTCTGGTTTCCATATCATTCTATTCCTTGCAGGTTTACAATCGATCTCGCAAGAACAGTTCGAAGCAGCCAAGATTGATGGAGCGAGTAGTGTACAGAACTTCTGGTACATTATTGTGCCAGGCGTCAAGAAGGTATTGGAAGTCATTCTATTCTTGAATATTGTTGGTGCATTGCAGGTGTTCGATATCCCTTACATTATGACACAAGGGGGACCAGGTTACGCGAGCAGCACCTTTACCCTATATACACTTGATACCGCGTTCAAGTTCAACAGCTTTGGCATGGCATCTGCAATGGGAGTAACGATGTTGATTCTGGTTATTGTCTTGAACTGGGTGCAGAACAAATTGTTCGGGTTAAAGGGAGTGGATGAAGAATGAATATTGTTATCCCAAATTTTCTAAAAAAATCTGTCATCTACACCACACTTGTTTTCATTTGCGTTATTATCTTTATTCCGCTCTTGATCACTTTCTTCGCCTCCTTCAAGACCTCGACACAGATCGGGATGGAATTCGCATTGAAGTTGCCGGAAAGTTGGAATTTGGACAATTATAAAGTCGTCATTGAAAAGGGGAAGTTTTTGAAAGGCTTTGGCAACTCACTGCTTCTCGTTAGCTTCAGTGTTATCATTAATGCTCTGCTAGGGACGATGACTGCCTATGCAATCAATCGATTTGAATTTCGCTCAAAAAAAATCATTCTGGCGTTGTTCGTTGCTGGGATGATCATGCCAGGGATGATTACGGAGATTGCACGCTTTACGATTATTAAAAATATTGGCTTGTACAACACAATTTGGGCGCCAATCGTTATCTATGCAGCGACAAATTTGGTGCAGCTCTACATCTATACCCAGTTTATACGCAACATCCCGAAAGAGCTTGACGAAAGTGCACTGATCGATGGCAGTACATATTTTGGTGTCTTCATACGCATGATCTTTCCACTGCTGCTTCCAGCAACCGCAACGTTAGCGATCATTAAAGCAGTAGACGTCATGAATGATATGTATGTTCCTTATCTCTACATGCCATCAAGTTCACTTCGTACTTTGACGACAACACTCATGTATTTTAGCAGTTCCAAGTTCGGTAGTTGGGATTATCTAAGCGCTGCGATTATTCTTGTCATGCTGCCGACCATTCTGATCTACCTTCTATTCCAAAAATATATTTTCAAAGGCATTGTCGCTGGAGCGGTAAAAGAATAGCCTAGACTGGCAGCATAACTTTAAGGAATCTACGATTTTGCTTTCAGAATCAGACTATTAATTTGTTTCTCATATTGATGTATGGCTTTTTTGTGATCATTAATCTTACGAGACAGAGATACTAGACTTGCTAACGATTCCAAGGTAGTCTTGGGAGTGCCTTTCTTCACAGTTTGAAGAAAGCTGCTCCACTCCGCAGAAACTTGCTTATTCAGATCGCTGATTGCGGTCTTTTTTGTTTTGATCTGGGCTTTAATTGGATCAATGCCTGCTAGCGTATTACGAATAGATTGGACTTTCTGAGCTGTTTCATCTTTAGCCGCTTTAAGTGTTTTATCCTTATTATTTATGTCCACTTTAGCTACTTCGATTGCGATCTTAACACTGTTTGATTGAATTTGAAGCAGAGTGGTTAGATTTTTGTTTTTCAGTTTTTTGGCTGTAGCAATTTGGTCATTTAGTGACTTGCTGAGAATGCTTAATGGCTTTAATTTTTCCTTTGCTTGATTTAATTGAGATTGCAGATTACTCAGCTTATCTGCGTTAATTAGCTTGATTTGCTTCTTGATGGCAGATAAATCCTCATCATTGTTGTTATTCAACGTTTTGATCAGGTCATCCCATTTCTCGTTGTCCTTCTGTATGGACATGAGATCATCAAAGTTAGTCGTGATTTTACTCGCTAGTGTGGAGTCAGCAGATTGAATCATGTTCGTGAGGGCAGTCTTGGTTGTGTTGGATACTTCAAGCGATGCTGCTGATACTGAGGGTACAATCATGAGGATCATAACAATTGCACAGAGGGTAGAAAATAATCTTGTTTTCATATCAAAGTTAACCTCCCATTTTTACTTCTTGCACAAGCAGACAACGTCAAAAAAGCACCTGCAAAAAAGGTATCAGTTTACCTTTCTTACGAGGTGCTTCCATCGTATGCTATGTGTGAAGATTTATTTTTACAAATATATCCTGATGGTAGAGAAAAGTCAAGTTTTACCAATAATTTAAATTTTGATAAAATGGACTCAATCGAATCAATCAATTATAGATTAAGGGTGGGTACAAACATGGAGGCAGGATACAGCCTGATGATCTTGTTAGGGTGTCTAATGTTAATTCCGTATCGTTCATTAGATCATTTCTATTTAGATCGAAAAAGGACTCCAGTATGCTTCTTATTGTTAATGGAGAATACAGCAGCTCTGCTTCATTATGTCTTGATTCGTCTGCTCATTGAAGGAAACGTATTAAGCAGCATTTCAAATCATACCATTCAATCTTTGGATATTTTATTTATATTTGGCTTATTAATCATTATTTTGTATCAAGTGGTCAAGGAGACAGAAGCCGTAACCTGGACCTATGTCATTAATGACAGCTTCTTTCAAAACAAGGTGACACTATTCTAGAGACGCTCAGTCTTAAATGACGGAGAAGCCGATTATAGAAATCTTTGACATCAGCAACACGGTACAGTAAAATAAAAGCATATTTGATGAGGAGGCTCCGACATGTACATTAATTTCGCTCTATGCATGGTTTCAGGACGGTTAAGATAATCAGGGTTTGAACAAACGATTCTTATGCCATAAGAAACATGTTTGTGATAGTCCCTGGGACTGCATAGCCGTTTTTATTCTTATGGGTTTTGTTTGTTATTCCTGTTTATTGCAATAAACGTCATGATCCACGATGAGTGAAAAGTGTACTGCCTTACGGATAATTCTGTTTTTGTGTCGGACAGCGGGATTTCTGTAATTTACGGATAAGAAGGGTGTTTATCCCAAATGGGATTTGTCACCGTTTCTTCGTAAGTATACTCGCGATCTATTGTGTTTCCAATTGTACGTTTGAATAGCATAAATTAGGCATGGACGAACAAAACCGATTAAGGGATTGTTATCCATGCTTTTTCGTGTGATATAGAATTTATTACTTTCGTCTTATAAATTCTAAGTATCACCTTAAGAAACGCCCCGTCTTTTATGACGGTGAAGCCGTTTCTTCTTGTTTTAACAATATCGGAAATGGTTTGATTAAATGGAGGTTTATATATGGAACAACAACAACAAAAGGCGATATTAGTCGGCGTTAATCTCAATAAACAGAATGATTATGATTTCGAGTATTCGATGGAGGAGCTAGCGAATCTTACCGCTGCCTGTGATGTCGAGGTTGTCGGAAGAATCACGCAGAATCTGCCTAAGGTGGTCGGCTCCCATTATATTGGCACTGGTAAAATACAAGAGGTTGCCGCTCTGCTAGAGGAGAATGATGGGAATATCGTTATTTTTAACGATGAGTTATCTCCATCCCAAATTCGTAACCTTGAAGCGGATTTAGAGTGCAAAGTGATCGATCGTACGATATTAATTCTGGATATCTTTGCCCAAAGAGCTAAAACAAGAGAAGCACAGCTCCAAGTGGAAGTCGCACAGCTGCAATATATGCTGCCTCGACTCATTGGTCTACGTGAATCTTTAGGTCGACAAAGCGGTGGTGTGGGCACCAAAAACAAAGGTGTGGGTGAAACCAAATTAGAACTCGATCGCCGAAGAATTGAAGAGAAAATCAGTGTGCTCAGTAAAGAATTGGAGCATTTAGTTGCTCATCGCCAAACACAACGTAAACAGCGTCGCAAGAGTGGGGCGGCAGTTGTTTCCTTGGTAGGGTATACGAACGCGGGTAAGTCTACCGTGATGAATGCAATGGTGGAAATTTATAATCAGTCTGTAACGAAACAAGTTTTTGAAAAGGATATGCTGTTTGCAACACTCGAAACTTCAGTTAGAAGCATTGATTTATCGGATAATAAATCATTCCTCTTAACAGACACCGTTGGGTTCGTGAGTAAGCTGCCTCACCATCTGGTTAAAGCATTTCGTTCAACCCTTGAGGAAGTGGCAGAAGCTGACCTACTCATTCATGTAGTGGATTATTCGAATCCAAACTACAAACAGTTGATCCAAATTACGCAGGATACACTTAAGGAAATCGGTATCGAGAATATTCCTACCATCTATGCCTACAATAAGGCAGATTTAATGGAACTTGAGATTCCGTCTGTTCAAGGTGAGTCAGTCTATATGTCCGCTAAACAAAGAATTGGCGTAGAGGAGTTAGTTGAACTGATTCGCAAGCAAATTTTTCAAAATTATGTGCAATGTGAAATGTTAATTCCATATGATCAAGGAAGTTTGATTTCATACTTGAATGAGAATGCTCATATCACATCTACTGAATATGAAAATGAAGGTACGAAGCTAACGCTCGAATGTAAGAATAGTGACATGGAAAAATATCAGCAATATATAATCCCCTCCTAAATAAAACCACCTCCACTGACTCGTTAATTTACGAGAAGGTGGAGGTGGTTTTGTGATATTACGGATGTGTTACTTCTTATGAATAGTTCTTGCCGTACACACTATGGGTAATAATTGCTGTTAGCTCAGATTTCTGCGCTTCATATACCTCGGGGGAGATGCTTCCACTTGCAAGCCGCAAGTCAAGCTGTTCGGTTAATTCAGCCGTTTGTAGGTTGATGACTTGCTTAATATCCATCTGGTTATCGATTGCGATGTCAGCTAATGACTTGCCTTCAAACAAGGCATCATAAATGTCTTCATCTGAAGTGACTCCGAGAACTTCAATTAGGTCCTCTTTAGCTGAAGTATGATACAAAGATAAATTACTTTCTTCACTTTTGTTATACGTATCTGATTTATCCATTGGGCTCATAAGAGAACTTGTACTAGTTTCGTCGTTCCACATCACAGAACTGATGGTGATAGCAATTGCTATTGTGCTGGCCATTAAGATTTGTTTCGGGCTCATAAGTAGATCCTCATTTCAAATTATATTTATGTAATGTAATTACAAATTAAGTCGTACCCAATACTGTTTTTTACGAAATAAATTGAAGTAGGTTCCAGTTAGTTATAAGGTTAATTTTAGAGGACTAGCCTTAAAATAAGCTTAAAAGTAATATAAAATAGGGTAAAGAAATGAAAAGGAATTATTTGTATATTAAATAACGAGTCCTAATTGCTTGCATATCTATATTAGCCGTGATATAATGAAATCAAATGTAGCAAAGAAACCTGAACTTATGTGTTGGAAAGGTTATCATTTGTTCAATGATTGCTTTTCCAATGTGTGAGTTTTATTGATTTACAATAAAAAGTCCATGTTAAATTTATTTTTGGAGGTTTTACAAATGGAAACAGGTACAGTTAAATGGTTTAACGCAGAAAAAGGTTTTGGTTTTATCGAAGTTGAAGGTGGAAACGATGTATTCGTACACTTCTCCGCAATCACTGGTGAAGGCTTCAAATCTTTGGACGAAGGCCAACGCGTTGAGTTCAACGTAGTACAAGGCAACCGCGGTCCTCAAGCTGAGAACGTTGTTAAATTGTAATTAGCCTAAACTGCCTTTAACTTAGTTAAAGGCAGTTTTTTTATGTCTAATAACATCAAGAGAACCGCCGAGTTCTAACCAAATAGGTTAGGACTCGGCGGTTTTTTGCTTGTTAGGGTGTGAATCTTGTCTGACTTCAGACTCTGATTTAACTGGCTAATTAAGGTTAATATAATATTTAGCTGATCGGATGTTCAACTATTCCTTTCTTGTTGTAAAATGAACTGTAGTCACAAAAATATATTACCACATCAGGAGTGATTTGAATGACGGTTTCAGCAAATGAGGTTGCTGAGTGGATGTTAAATCAATTGAAGTCTGCAGGTATTCTCTATCAAAGTGAAGCAGTGGAATACATACGCAACCATTTTGGTGAACAATTTCTTTATGTGAATGAGAATGGCAATCAATCGATCGGCAAGGATGTCAAAAAGCTATTCAAGAAAATGCATGGTGGAAAGGCAGCCTGGGAGAGAGATGGTTTCTTCTGGGGCTGGAGTTAGAGTTTTACAGGAATATCAGCCATATTCGCTCAGCCTAGACAACTCCATAAATCTCCGTTTCTTCTTGCTTACTTTTCAAGTAAAATAGAGGGACTTGATTATATAGAAAGTAGGCATACATTCATGATTGATTTATCGGGTGTTCGGATTCGAGATATGGTTATTCATAAGGTAGGGAGTAAAGCGAGGGATGAAGGCATTATTGTCTCTAAAGATTCATGTGAAATAGATAATGATGATATTCATCAAGTACTCTTGAAGTATTTTCTCTCGACGTTTAAATTTGAAACGTTCTATAAATTTCATCATGAAGCAGATCTTGCTTTAAATGAAATATATACGTATTCAAGTACGATTTTTAAAGACAGCGATACATTTCATGAACAATCTGCTCATATACTCAGGCATCTGTATGAGCAATCAAGTCACCCCAAAATTAAAGGTGGGGAGCTGTATATTGTTCATTTTAGTGATATCGTATATAACAATTTCAGTATAGATGCGATTGGAATTTTTAAGTCGGAGAATAAAGATATATACTTGCAAGTCGATGAGCTGTCGGCTACGGAGTTCAGTGTTCGATCGGAACAGGGGATTAATATTAAGAAGCTGGATAAAGGCTGTATGATTTTCAATTATAATGCGAATACAGGCTATGCTCTAAATATTGTGGACTTGGTCAAGAAAGGCAATGAAGAAGCAGCGTATTGGAAAGATGATTTCCTGAAGGTTAAGTTGCTTGAAGATGAAAATTATTTAACCGATCAGTATGTACGGATGTGCTCTAACTTCTATGACGATGTAATCGCGCCATCAACGGAGCAGTCCGATAAGAAAGAAAAGCTGATGTTTATTAATGAGACGATTCAATATTTTGCTCGAAATGAACAATTTGTTGCGGATGATTTTACAGAGAAAGTCATTCAACAGCCGGAGCAGATTCAGATTTTTAAAGCCTATAAGGAATCTTATGAGGAAATGAATGAACTCCCCATCGTGTCAGAGTTTCCAATCTCACACACAGCGCTGAGAAAGGTGAAGCGTGAATTCAAGAATGATATTCAGCTCGATACGGATATTGAAATCAAAGTGAAGAATGAGAGCTTTGAATATTTGGAGAGAGGTTACGACGAAGAGAAGAGAATGCATTACTATAAGGTGTATTTTAATAATGAAGCTTAAGCTTTGTAATACAAAACGCAGTCATCTTTTGGATGGCTGCGTTTTTAGATTGGTTTCAAACTTACTTAGGTATCATTTTATTTCCTTGGCTCATCTGTGCTTTGCATAATGGGCATTCCTTGGACTTCAATTGAGCTTCTTTACTACTGCTGATTCTTGCCCATGCGTTGCAAGTAGGGCTTGTACAGATCCAGGCTGATACGGACTCAGTGGGCTTACTAGGTTTATCTTCTTTAAACACGGAAGAGATGAATCTTGAGATATCTACTTTGCTTCCGCGGTAATACATGGGTGAACTGATCGTTAGCTCTTCCTGAGCGCGGGTAATCGCCACATAGGCTAGACGACGTTCCTCTTCAATCGCTGCAATGCTACGACGGGTGTCCTTCTGTTTGCCTTTAACCTGACTCATCCGGTCAGCTTCTATAGCAGAACTATGAGGTAAACTACCGTCAGATGCACCTAACAGGAACACGCTCGGAAATTCTAATCCCTTGGATTTATGAATGGTCATTAAGGCAATGCGATTTCCTTGTTCATCTTGCCTGTTTCGAACCTTCGAGTGACTTTTCTCTGTAACATCATCAATAAACACAAGAAAATCAGGAATGGAATTAAATCTCTTAGCGGATGATTCTAATTCATCTAGCGTTTCTTTCATCATTTCCTTATGTTCTGTTAGTTGACTCCGTTCGTTTGCCTCAATGAATGCATCGTAGAAGCTTATACGAATATGCTTGATCGCATCAAGAGGCTTCATAGCTACTAAGCTTCGAATGAGCTCAATTCGATCCTTGATTTTACCTATTTGGAAATCCTTCATCTCGGGATAGGACAACAGATGAATGAGTGGACCTTTTTTCGCTTGTTTGGCTTCTTGGCGACGAATATACGCCATTCCTTTGTCACGGTTAATATATAAGGCGGGTAATACACTCTCCATGGCTTCGAAATCTCGGCGATTCAGGGATAATCGCAAATGATCAATGACTGGCCTTACTAACCAGTGTTCATATAACATTTTGCCATCACCGTAATCAATGTAAGGTATATCCTGCAAAACAAGCTGCTCTAGAATAGCTCGATTGTGGCTTGTCGTTCGATATAGAATAGCATAATCGCCATATTGCCTTAGCCCTTGTTGAACTTCATCTAGGATATGCTTCAAAATACATTCTGCTTCGTGGTCCCCGTTACTTGGTCGCATATATTGTGGAGTATTCATGCTTTGTTTGGTTGCTTGCAATGTCTTGGGACGCCGTTTCAAATTGTGACGAATGACTTCGTTGCCAAGCCCTACGATACTCGTTGTGGAACGGTAGTTAATATCGAGAGTGATCGTTCTAGCTTGCGGATAAACTTTATCAAAATCTAATATAAACTCACTACGAGCGCCATTAAATGAATAGATTGTTTGGTCGTCATCACCGACTACCATCAAATTACTGTGTGGTTTGACGATCATTTGGATCAGTTCATATTGGAGGTAGTTCGTATCTTGGAATTCATCGTTCATTACATATTCAAATCGATTCTGTACCGATTGAAGTAAGGATGGATCCTGTTTGAGCAATCGGTATGCAAGTAGTAGTACATCATCAAAGTCGATCTTGCTGTTGGCAGTCTTCCACTGCTCATAAGCAGTAAATATTTGTTTAAGCTCCTTGTCTTCGCTTGTTCGCTCGGGTAAGTCTTCAACAGCTATTAAATTCATCTTATACGATGACAGTAGAGTAAGTAGATTCTCAGGTTGGTACGAGTCTTGTAAACCCATATTTCGCATAATGAGCTTGAGTATAAGATGTTGTTTAAGTGTTTCGCCCAAAATCTCTTGATCTATACCTTGTCTTCGGATGAACTGCAAGAAAAGCGAATGAAAGGTTCGAGCTTGAATTTTAGGTGCAATTCGCTCCTCGATACCAGGCAGTCTAGCAATTCGCTCTCTCATCTCGCTAGCAGCTTTGCTGGAGAAAGTGACAAGTAATATCTGATTAGGATCTACATTTCGAACAGATATAAGATAGCCTGTCCTACATACTAAGACTGAAGTTTTACCTGATCCTGCACCAGCTAATGTTAGTAAAGGACCTTTGTGATGCCTAACAGCTTGTATTTGAGGTTCATTTAGTTCAATGCCGTACCTCTCTAATTGACGGAAATAAGCTGCATCCTTGTCACTCGTTGTAACGAGTTCTTTACTCGTTTTCGTCGTAGAAACGACTGCGTGCGGGATCGGCTTTCCTGATGTTCCTATAGGTGTTTGATTAAATGTCTGTGTCATATTGGCTGATTTATTCATCTGCACATTATAACATGATTACTTATGGGGGAATCAAGGGAGGATACATTCACTGATACGGCGAAATGAAGTGAGAGAAGAGGAGGCATGCACTTAATTACCAACTCTTCTAGGATTTACTGGTTCATGTTTAGCATTCAAGAAGAGGCTTATTGATTTACTTGCACACAAGACTGCAAAGGCTGTGAATAGGAGCGACCATATAATAGCTGGAATAAAGGTTGCTTGACTTAAATTAGCTGCATCACCTGCTTGGGATGGCGATGTAATAGATTTGAATATGAGATACATTGGGCTAATAACCGATTCAACTAAGCAGATAAAAGCAATTAGTAAGTAATAAAAATCCCGTACCCACTTCCAAGGTAACAGATAGGCTCCCACATTCAGAGCAATAAACCCGATGCACCAAGCAACTCCGAACGTATTTCGAACGAAGAAAATAACGCAGAGGACTGTTACAATCGTTAATAGAATAAGGCCTGTTTGCTGCATATTGCGGTTATAGAGGTAGAAAAGAATAACTGTGAATATTGCCGAAATCATATAACCAGCTAATGAAATCGGGATGTACTGCCATGACTCTGCTACATATGAATAGGTGACTCCACTATGATTCGAGAATAGGTGGATGAATTGAACTTTACCTGAGAGTAATAAGGTTATTAATGCATGACCGAATTCGTGAATTAAGGTATCTACATTGCGAAAAAAAGATGAGAACGGTATCAAATGAGTTAGTATAGTCGTACCAAGCAGAATTGCAATTGTTTTCCACCATTTGTTCATATTCATTCTCCTTTTGGTTTTCTGATGATAATATACCATAATAAAATTTGGTAATCGAACACTACCCCTTAAATGTATTGGTCGTCTAGTCCGATACTGATTCGGATTAGACGACCATTGTAGTTAATATCGAATTTACTAGACTTGTATCCTGTCATTTTACATTTGTTTAATCTTTTGTCCGGAAGAAATAGTAGGCTGGATTTCGATATAAGGGCTTTTCTTAGGTGCCGAACCAAAGATTACCCATGCATGCTTCATATATTTCATAGCTAGTCCAACAATTCCCCATGAAACTAGAAGTGTTACGATAAACCCGCCAGCTACATATAGACTATAGCTAATCGGACTATTGCTTGAAGGAAGCTTGAAATAATAGAAAATAATACCGGCATGAATGATATAGACCCCAAAAGAGACAATACCTAGATGGATAAGTAAATTTGTCAAACGTACATGTAGCTTACGGTATAGGAAGCTTGATACTTGAAGTAGTACAAGCGGTACAGTCATTGTCTGTATGAACCATACAAGCTCATAGGATAAAGCATTATATTCTATTCCATTCGATCTAGTTGAATACCATAAATATACGTCTGCTAAACTTGCTACAATCCAGATCATCCAAATCAAAGCTAGAACAATTCCTTTACGGCTAAGTAACGTTTTTTTGGTTAGAATGATCCATTCTTTGATGGTGTTATAGTAAATACCAAAGTACGCTCCCAGGAAATAATAAGCAATATAACTAATGGCTAATTGCCCCTTGTCTGCATAGTGCAAACTGAATTGATTATAGAGGATAAACCCTAATTGCAATACGATTCCGATCCAGATGAGATGCTTTGTAATCTGGGGCTTACGCTGGAAAATCCAAAGTAATAGCGGGAATATAATATAGAATTGCATACTAATAAATACAAAATATAAGTGATAGAAAGCTTTACCCATGAAGAGTAAGCTTAGAAAGTTAGTAAATGAAGCGTACTGAGCGAATTGTGTCCAAGATTCCCCATAGGAATAATACATCTGAATCATATAATAAACAGTTGAGCAAATAGCATACGGAATAACGATATATAGTAGTCTTCTTTTATAGAAATTACTCATTAGCTTGCGACTAATAGGTCGATCATAATAGCTATAGAATAATACAAAAGCACTTAAGAAAATAAATGTAGAAGTCCCAAACTTATTAAAAATATTCGCAAAGTTGGCGACAGAAAACATCAATGAGGATTTATCTCCAAGATCACCGACTGGATTGGAAGAGACATGTACTAGAATAACCGCTATAATCGCTAATGCACGGACAATATAAATGTAATTGATCTGCTCCTTCTGTTGTATAGATTGTTGACCCAAAACAATATCACTCTCCTCATACTTTTTTAGTTCAGTCTAAACGAACTAGCTTAAAGTAACCTTAAATCTTAAAATAAGCAGGGCTATTTTTGATAATTGCAAAAAGGACAGTATAACACGTTGAAAATAATTTCTCTGTTAGACAATTCAAGTAATTAGTTATTGCTTTATTTATGACAGTGAGTATAATAGGATATTAATGGAATATACGATAGCGTTGAAGAGAAAGAGTAGTTAGATCGATTCTTACACAGAGAGCCCCTGTTCGCTGAAAGGGGGTTAAGAGAAATCTGATGAACATGGTCTCTGAGCTGCACATTGAAACCTCATAAGGGAGTAGGTTGTGCCGGGAACTTGCACCCGTTAACGTGCTAGGGTATAAACACCGATAGGTGTCGTACCTGATAAGGTCTGTGCTGTAAGGCATTGATGAAGTTTGGGTGGTAACACGTGAGATAGACTCTCGTCCCTTTATTGGGATGGGAGTTTTTTTGCGTTATTTAGCCAAAGAAACGGAGGATAAACAAATGACTATTTTCATTGGTGGTGCATGGCCTTATGCTAATGGTTCTTTACATTTAGGTCATGTTTCTAGCTTGCTCCCTGGTGACATTATAGCTAGGCATTATCGACAACAAGGTGAACAGGTATTGTATGTATCCGGAAGTGATTGTCATGGGACGCCAATTGCCATTCGAGCGAATCAAGAAGGCGTATCTCCAGGGGAAATCGCAGAAAAGTATCATCGTGAGTTTGAGGATTGTTTTCAAAAGTTAGGCTTCACTTATGATTTGTACACGCGAACTGATGATTCGTTCCATCATCAAGTCGTGCAAGAATTGTTTCTTACATTGCTGGATAAAGGGCATATTTACATGAAATCTGTAGAACAGGTTTTCTGTACCACTTGTGTTCAGTTTCTACCTGATCGTTATGTTGAAGGTACTTGTCCACATTGTGGTCAGGTTGCTCGCGGTGACCAATGCGATTACTGTTCAAGCTTGTTAGATCCAGTGAATCTCATTGAGGCTAAGTGTAAGCTGTGTGGGTCGAGTCCAGAGTTAAGGTATTCGGATCATTATTATTTAGCCTTATCTCAATTCCAACAGCAATTAGAGCAATATGTTCAGAATAGTGCATCACTCTGGAGGGAGAATGCAGTACACCTTTCCGAACGTTATCTTCAGGAAGGATTACATGATCGAGCTGCAACGAGGGATTTACCTTGGGGCGTTGATGTTCCGCTTGAGGATTGTTCAGGCAAGAAGATTTATGTATGGATAGAAGCGATAAGTGGGTATTTGTCAGCGAGTAAACAATGGGCTGAAATCAATAAGAAAGAGTGGGAACCGTTCTGGTCCGAAGATAGCAAAGCCTACTATGTACATGGTAAGGATAATATTCCGTTCCATTCGTTAATTTTGCCAGCCTTACTGCTAGGTGCGGGGAACTTGCATTTACCAGATTATATTGTGTCTAACGAATATTTAACGCTTGAAGGAAAGAAAATTTCCACAAGTCGTAACTGGGCAGTCTGGCTTCCTTATATACTTGAACATTATCATCCTGATTCGATTCGCTACTTTCTAACGATCAATGCGCCAGAGAAGAGAGATGCTGATTTTTCTTGGCGAGAATTTATCCATAGTCATAATGGGGAATTACTAGGGGCCTTCGGTAATTTTGTTAATCGGAATCTCGCGTTTATTCATAAATCCTTTGATGATATAGTTCCTGAGGGCAGTATGGATCAGGAAATAAAGGTTGCACTGGTTAATTTGTATGGAACTACAGGTACATTAATTGAACAAGGGAAATTGAAGGAAGCAATAGAAAGCATTTTTTCCTTCATCCGTAGTGGAAACAAATATGTGGATGATCGTAAACCTTGGGCACAGTTAAAAACTGATCGTAATGGATGTGCTAATACGCTGCATACATGTGTGCAAATTATTGCTAACTTAGCAAACTTACTCGAACCGTTCCTTCCTTTTAGTTGTGATAAGATTCGCGAATTTTTATCTTTACCAGAGCCGGCATGGACTTATGTTGAGGTTTCAAGTTACCTACAACTGAAGCCAATTGAACCTTTATATGAACGAATTGATCCACTTCGAATTCAAGAAGAGTACAGTAAACTCGGTTTATCTAAATTAAAAATAGATAAATAGAAGGAATTATGAAGATTATGACGAATTAGAGTGTAAAATATCAGATGATGGAGAGAGTGCATGGTTTACGACGGGATAGTAATCTCAATTATAGTTGGTTTAATTCGTGGCGGTAGTTTTAGGAGTTTTGCTGATCTTCGTCTAAAGAATGGTTGGATTTTTCCAGTACTCCTTCTTGTTCAGATATTCATCTTCAGTTTTCAATCGAGGCTTCCTTGGGTCGAATCCATTAGTGAATATGTCTTTTTAGGTGTTTATGTGATTGGATTGTATTTTCTGTGGGTAAATCGACATCATGCAGGCTTCATTACAATTATGATTGGCGTATTATTGAATTTTATTGTTATGGCTGTTAATGGCGGGAGAATGCCTGTATCACTTGAGGCTGCTACCATACTTGACCCATACTTTGCGCAGATCATTCAAGAAGGCGTATATGCTAAGCATCAGTTGTTAACAGATACAACATGGTTTGGATTTCTAGGCGATATCATACCGATCACCAAGCCCTACCCACGGGATCAGGTCATTAGTATTGGCGATGTTATAATGAACGTAGGCATATTTATTTTTATTCTAAATTTAATGATGTCTTGGAAAAAAGAACAATTAGTCGTATCTAAATTAACTGAGGAGACTGAATAATAGAATACTCTGAGGAGGAGGTGAGAAAATTGGTATTTAACAGCACAAAGGTTAAACGTGTTTTGTTTAATTTAGCAATTGTAGCTTCTGTGGTTATCTCGTTAACTTCAGGATACAGATTTGGCTAATAATTGCATCTATATGTAGAGAAAGAAGTGAGTTTTTGCACTTCTTTCTTTTTATCTCTCTAAGAAAGGTAGAATTCTGATGAGCCGTGTTAACAAGATGAAGTCATATTTCGTTTCACCAACTACTCTCTACTTAACGGGAGTATCCTTAGCAGGTATTCTTATCTTTATCTTGAATACTAGAGTCCCATCGACAAGCCCTTCAGAGTGGGTACTTATCTATTCACTAACTGGTTCTGTATTACTATTGAATCAAGTTTTATTCCGATTGCCTCCTCAAGGAAATTCACAATCTATGGATTCGTCAATCTACTTGGCTTGTATGTTCATGTTTGGCTTGGAGTTATCGCTAAATGTCCTATTTATTAGTGCAATTATATACTCGATTTACACTCGATCTATTGTTTGGTGGAAGCATCTTGTGAATTTTTCCTCCTATAGCATAATGATCGCATGTGCTTATTTTGTGTTTGTACAGACTGGCGGTAAGGTCGGACCTATTAATGCTGATACTATTTACTCCTATATTTTAGCGATGACTACCTATTTTATTATTAATGTATTGTTTTTTGGGATGTTTTATTTGCTAACAATTAAAGGTGGTTTGTTCCAATTATTTAAGGGGATAGTGAAGGAAACAATTGCAGCCTATATAAGTACATTATTATTTTCCTTGATGCTAGTCATCATGTTCGAAGAGCATCTTTACTTTGGATTGTTCTTATTCTTGTTCGTTGCGGTATTATTATCGATTTCATTTAAACAATTATTTCAGTTATACCAGAATGCTTCTGATAAAGCGACACGAGATCAGCGAACAGGTTTGTATAATCATGGGTACTTTGAAGAGCTGCTCGAGAAAGAATTGAATAAAGCGAAGTCAACCCGTCAACCATTATGTCTGGTAATTTTGGATCTGGATAGCTTTAAGAAATATAATGATACCTTTGGACATTTAAAAGGGGATAAGCTGCTTGAGTTTTTTGGGGGATTACTCAAACAAGAGTGTGAACCACACGATTATATAGTAGCCAGACACGGAGGAGATGAATTTACGATTTTAATGCCAGGTAAACTGGAGAAAGAAGCATTTTCGATTATTAATTCCATGAGAAAAAGAATAAATGATTCTTATTTTGATGGAGTTGAAATTTTACCACATGGATGCCTGACGTTCTCAGCAGGAATTGTTGAATATACCGATGGTATTTATGATAAGTCACAGCTGCTTGATAAAGCCGATCATGCGATGTATCATGCGAAGGCCCAAGGTAAAAATCTGGTACATATTTATAATGAACAGTCTCTTCTGCAGAAAACAATCGATATTGAACAAGATATTCAAGAGATCGAACAGCAGCTTAAGATCTTCTTGTCCAAAGATATTTATACGTTCCAACATAGTAAACGAGTGTTTAGTTATGCAATCGATGTGTGTGATTATATTGATTTAACTGATACGGAGAAGAAGGTATTAATTCTAGGTGCACTATTCCATGATATTGGTAAGCTAGAGGTACCTAAGCATACTTTACAGAAAAAAGAAAAGCTTACAGCTGAAGAATGGGATATTGTGAAGAAGCATGTAGAATGGGGCAAAGATATTGTATCTGCAAACGGTAAATACAATGAGCTCCTTCCGCTTATTGAACTGCATCATGAACGTGTGGACGGCAAAGGATATCCGCATGGTCTAGTAGGAGAGGAAATTCCCAAGCTCGCGCGCATATTATGTGTGATCGATTCCTTCGACGCAATGACTACAGAAAGACCCTACCAAACAACGAAAACATTCGATCAAGCGATAGTGGAACTAAGACGCTGTGCGGGACAACAGTTTGATCCTGTGTATGTTGAGCTCTTCATACAAATGATTACAACAAAGTATGAGTTCAAGCTTGAATCCTGAATTCAGCTGGAACAACTGAATAATAAGGTTACCAAATTTCCGATCTACTTTACTGTAGTTCGGATTTTTTTCTGTTTGGATCTTACAAACATTATATTGGGAGGGATTATTGTTGTGTTATCATCTCATTGTAATTTTAGTCCCTCTTCCTGCACCTAATCCAGCTACAAGGAGCGACACCATTGCAATAATAACCATGAGGATTGGAGTAGTCCAGCTATTCGTCATTTCATGCAGCAAGCCGAAGAGAATAGGACCAATTGCCGCGAGTAGGTAGCCAATGGATTGTGCCATGCCTGATAGGGCTGCGGCTTGTCCCGCATTAGTAGTACGAAGCCCGAAGAACGTTAATGCGAGACTTATAAGAGCTCCTTGTCCAAGACCAATTAACATAATCCATAGTGCAGCTAATACATTAGTGCTATCGAACAATAATCCGATATAACCGATCAAGCTAATAATGGCAAAGATGGCGACGAGTCCACGTTGACTAGGTCGTTTCGTTGCGAGTACAGGTACGATAAAGGTAGCCGGAAGACTAACAAACTGCATAAGGGAGAGCATCCAGCCTGCATTTACTATACTCATACCTCTGTCGTGAAGAATTTCAGGCAACCAGGCGATTGTTATGTAGAACGCTAACGATTGCAGTCCCATGAATAATGTCACTTGCCATGCGAGTTTGGAACGCCATAGATTACTAGTGGGGACAGCTTTATTCGCCTGAATATTACTCGAATGTTGATGAGAACGAAGCTGAGGTAACCAAACTAATATCCCGGCCACAGCTAGAAGTGCCCAGCACATAAGGGAACCTCGCCAACTGAACCCTAAATTTTGTATAAGTGGTATGCTAAGACCAGATGCGAGTGAAGCACAAATCCCCATGGAAACAGAGTAGGCACCTGTCATAAGGCCAATCTTATTCGGGAAATCACGTTTAATAAGACTTGGTAGCAAGACATTAGCTATGGCGATCGTAACTCCAATTAAGGCAGTTCCAGTAAATAACAACAAAATAGAAGAAGTTATTGAACGTATGAAGATACCAGTAGCGAGAAAGATTAAACTAGCAAATAAGGTCGCTTCCATTCCAAATCGACGTGCTATCTTTGGTGCTAGTGGTGAAATGATCGCAAAAGCGATTAATGGGAGGGTGGTTAGAAGGCCAGTAAAGACGCTTGATAGGCCTGTATCTTCTCCAATGATTCCAACTAAAGGACCAATGGAAGTAATAGCTGAACGAAGATTTGCAGCAATAAGTACAATTCCCAGCACGAGCAGAAAGCTTCGTGTTTGAGTCTGAGTCTGTGGAAGTGTGGCAGTAGTGTTGGTTGTTTTCATGTATACCATCTCTCTTAATAAATTGTTGGAAGTAGCACTAGAACAGAATGATTGTCATTGGTAAACTATATTAAGCGTTACTTATTGAAAAGTAAAATATTTTTTGATCAAGTTAATTAGTGACATATAAGATGTCACTAATTAACTACTATAATGAAATATGTAGGGGGATAAGGACTTTGAAACGTACAGATAGATTGATGGCGATCCTGATTGCTCTTCAGCAGCGCCGTGAAACAGCGCAGTCATTATCTGAGAAGTTAGAGGTTTCTAAAAGAACGATTCTTCGTGATATGCAGTCATTATCCGAGATGGGAGTTCCTCTCTATGCGATGACAGGTCCTGCGGGCGGCTTTCAATTAATGGATGGTTATCAGCTCCCTCCTCTACAGCTTAATACACTGGAAGCCATGACTGTCTTATTCGGGTTGCAGGCGATAATACAGCTGCAGGATTCCCCCTTTAATCAAGAACGCTTTACGGTGATGGATAAACTTACAAGTATTCTTCCCGCAGAGACTTTGAGCCAGATTGAACAGATGCTGAGTAAGCTAACCATGCAAGTGCCCAGACGTAATTATAAGACCCCACATCTGTCAGCGTTACTAGAAATAACCTCTGAATCCAAATGGGTTAACGTATATTATCGCTCAGAGAAACATGTAAGGTGGTTACAACTCCAACCCTTAAAAGTATATACTGCACATGGTTTTTGGTATTGCGAGGCTTATTCGGTAACGCATCAAGAAGAGCGGTTATTCCGTGTGGACCGTATGGATATATTGGAATTAATCGATCAACCAGAATCTGCTCGTAAAATAAATGTATTAGATAGAGATGATTCTGCAATCCCTATTCAGGCAAGACTGAATTATAAAGCTATGCTTAGAGTGGAACAGGATGAACATATTGGAGAGCTAATTGAGGCGATATCCGATGATGTTTGGGAAGTGAAATTCAATTGTCGTGCAGAGGATTATGAATGGGCTGTAGAACTATTCTTTGGACTTGGGATGAATGTAGAAGTGTTAGAACCTGCTTCCCTTCGTCATGAACTGTATCAACGGGCGCAGCAATTATCTAGTAGATATCAAGATTATGAATTACCGAAAGGAGAGTTATGATTATGATGATTCATACATATGAAGAAGCAGTTCAGTTAGTTGGTAAAATGGGAGTTCTTCCTCTATCATCCCTTATTCCAAATTATCCATCACTAGAGAGTGTGACAACGAAGGAAAGCTGGCATAGTGGGGCTGAGTCAGATCCTTGGACATGGCGAACTCGGTTTCCAGCAGATGGCGTTGCAGGTTATGGGAAGTTTATAAAGAAGAAATCTATCCTCATTTCACATGAATTATTCCCTTACGCAAAGGCCATATTGGGAAGTACAAGCTCGCTTCAAGAACGCTATAAGGCGGGGCTAGTTTCCAAAGAAGCTCTTCATTTATTTGCGCTTATTCAAGCTGATGAAGGAATTGATACCCGAGCGTTACGTGCAGAAGCGGGAATGAAGGCTGTTGAACAGAAGAAGCCTTTTGACCAAGCATTAGTGGAACTGCAAGGTTCAATGGATATTGTGATTTCGGGAATTAAAGAACGGACGAATTCACTTGGTGAGCAGAATGGTTGGAACAGCACTTCTTTTGAAACAACGGATCATTGGATGACTAGTAATGGATTGGATTTAACTCCTATACGGATTCAGGATGCTAAGCAGAAACTTCACGATCAACTAGCTGAACATGCAAGTAGTGAGGCGATGGCTTTTTTTAGAAAAATATTTCAATTACAAGGGAACTGATAGGAGAACATGCAAGGCTATGAGGTTATTCGTTAAATAAAAGGAGCGCTTCTCATGAAATTATCCTCTGAGGTACTAGAACGTGCTAGACAATTTATTTATCAGAATGCAAGGCTGCTTGACCGCAAAAGATTTGAGTATTTTTTTGAAAATGGTACGCAAGAGGCAGTTCTATCTGTACTTAGAGGCTACCAGAATGAGGATGGCGGATTTGGTAATGCATTAGAACCAGACATTCGTTGTCCTAATAGTCAGCCGGTTACAACGCAAGTTGCTTTAACGATTATGGAGGGTCTACAAGCATTTGATCCCACTATAATGGAAGGGATCGTACGTTATTTAAAGCAAATAACGATAACGGACACAGGGGGATTTCCACAGGCTTTACGTAGTTTGAATGATTATCCGCATGCGCCATGGTGGACAACGGAACAGGATGGGGCCGCTTCGATGAATCCGACAGGTATAATTCTAGGGTTACTATATAAACAAAAGGCTATATCTAACTTTTATCAAGAAGATTGGTTTAAGCAGTCTGAGCAGTTTGTTTGGGAGCACTTAGATCAGATTAATGCTTCGGATTATCATGATGTGATTCAAGGTATTACATTCCTGGAGAATGCACCTGATCGTGTACAAAGTAAGGACTACTTATCCCAGATAAATGTGTGGTTAAGTGGCCCTGAACTTATAGAGCGTAACCCGAAGGCAGAAGGCTATGTGCACAAAGTTCTGGACTGGGCTCCTTCAATGGATAGTTACAGTGCAAAGTTTATTTCGGAGGTAGATTTCGAACTTCACTTGCATGATCTCGTACTTGGGCAACATGAAGATGGCGGCTGGACAATCAGTTGGCCTACAGTTAGTCCCATGTGTGAATTAGAGTGGCGAGGTTATATAACGGTAGAACGGCTGAATACACTCCGATCATTCGGCTGGTTATAGATACACAATATAGAACGACTTAGTCTCTGTTAGAGGCTAAGTCGTTTTTCGCTCTTATTTGGCATTTAACGTTAGAACTCTCTCGTGTTCTGGCTCAAGATGAATAAATACATGTGCACGGATTAGCACCTGTTGGATATTTTTCTCTATTCGATCACATAGGTCATGGGCTGTTGAGATATTAGTAGTTGAGGGAACGACAAGATGGAAATCAATATACTCCTCAGGACCAGATCTTCTTGTTCTGAATGCGTGATATTCAAGATACTCTTGCTTGTAGGATTCAATAATCTCACGTACTTGCTTTTCCTCTTCCTTGTCTAACCGAGTATCGAGTAAAGGGAGAAATGATTCCTTACCAAGTGAATAAGCTTCTTTCATGATATAGATGGCAATCGCAATACCAATCAAGGGGTCGAGTATGTGGAAATTAGTTATGCTGACTAAGATTAAGCTGACCGCAACACCAAGTGATGAATAAACGTCAGTCAATAGATGCAGCGCGTTGGAACGCATGGCGACGGAGTTCATTTGTTCCCCTGCACGCTTAACAATTCTTCCTACAACTAGATTGGCTCCTGCACCGAATAGCATTACAGCTACACCAAGCATTGGTAGACGGATGGTCTCAGGATGCAGTAGCTTATCAACAGATTCGTAAATAATCCATATACCGGCTACAAAAATCAGTAAAGTTTCAATAGTTCCAGCGACATTCTCGAATTTGCCGTGGCCATAGGGGTGGTCCTTATCTGGTGGTTTGGATGAAATTCTTACAGAAAAGTATGTAATAATAGATGCCATCAAATCGAGTGAAGAGTGAATGGCTTCGGAGATTACAGCTACTGAACCTGTCAGAACACCGACAATTAGTTTAAGCGAGACAACAACAAAGTTGCTCACGATCGATAGACCTGCTATTTTGGTAGGCTTCAAGGCAATCAATCCTTTTCATTAAGTCTAAGATGAATTTATCTATAACCATCTTATCGTATGGAGTTTGTGTGGGTCTAGAGAAACAGTTTTAGTTCATTTTCAAAAAAGTTGCCCGGGTTCAAAAAGTTGATTGGATGAAAAACCTTGCAGTTCTCAATAATTAAGTTAAACAGCAATTTAACCCAAGCATCTATTTGGTGTATGCATAAGCTGATCTATAATCTCATTTTGGTTGATAGGCTCATGGAGGTGATAGATATGGCTGAGAGTCAGCTTGTTATGGAGAGAACTGCTAGGCAATGGGTAGGTCAACTGGTTTGTGTAGCTCATAAGGATGGTAGCTATTATGTTGGCAAAGTAATGGAAGTGAAAAAAGGTGAATTAGTGCTAGCTGGCGTCAAAGGGGATCGTAGAATAAAGGGGAGAAAAAAATTGAAGGGTCATGCCAATGTCTCTGGATTATTAGGTAATCTTATTGGAGGCTTTGGAATGATTCGACCTTTGTTAGGCGGAGCCGGCTTGTTTAGAGGTGGAGGTGGAAAAGCAACAAGAAGTAGCGGAGGCGGACTCGGTTCTGTGGGCAAAATATGGTCTAACATTCGAATTGGATTTAGAATGGTGAAATTTATATGGCCTTTATTTAGCAAACTTTAAAATATAGATTTCTGGATAAGAAGCTCTTTCCCAAGGTTAAGACCCAGGAAGGGTTTCTTTTGTATTAATGAAAGTATGACTAAAAATTAGGTCACTAGACTTTAAGTTGCTAGACTTTAGGCTAGTAGACAAATGTCAAAATAGAAGTTAAAATATTTATAATATTGAATAATATTACATAAAAGTGAGGTTTGGAGATGAAATCTAGAATAAAAATGTCTTCTGTAATAGTCATAATACTCATGATGATAGTTACTAGTGGATGTAGCTTACTTGGAGATAATAGTAAACAGGTTTTGGAGAAGTTTGATGAAAAGAAGATTTCAACCATTAAAGTCATGTACTATGATGAACAGATGTTTATGATGAATTACGGAAATTTATTCGCGGCCAGATATCCCAATGTTGATATTGAAGTTGTAACTACAAGGAGTATGTATCAAGAAGGACAGGAACAAGACCCTGAGAAGAGGTATCAAAAATTTATAGAGGAACACAATCCAGATATACTTCTTCTCCCTGTAAATGAACTCTCGAAGTTAGCAGGAGAACAATTACTTTACGATCTTGAACCTGTCATTGCGCAAGATAAATTCGATATAGAAAACATTCATCCGAAGATAATTGAATATTTGAAAATGAAAGGTGGCGGTAAATTGTATGGCTTGTCACCTAATTTTGAGAATCAAGCACTATTCATTAATAGAGATTTATTTGAGAAGCATGGTGTTCAGCTTACAGATGAACCCATGACTTGGGAGTCTCTCTTTAGTTACGCTCAGCGTTTTCCAAAGGAGGGAGACGAGAAAACAAGGATTTATGGTTATGCGAATGCAGAATACAAGTCAGATCCATATAGCATTATTGCGATGGTTGGTCTAGCAAGTGGGCTTGTTATGGATAATGAAGGCAAAGCGGCATTGAATACCCCAGGCTGGAAAAATATTTTTGATATGGTAACGAAAGCGATCAAAGATGGTGGACTAGAGAAAGGAAGTAAGCCAGATTATTCGAATGCACCTATGATGCAAGAGGATTGGCTAATGCGTAATAAATTCGTCGCAGGTAGAGCTGCAATGACGATGGATACCTCCTATGTAATAGAAAATCTACGCCAAATGGCCGACGTAAAGAAGGATAAAAAATTTAATTGGGAGATTATCAATGCTCCACGCGATGCAGATGCAACTCAGAGAACAAACTTTACTCTGAATGAAGTTTTCGCAATCAATGCAAAGTCTACTAATCAAAGAGCAGCGTGGGAGCTTGTTAAATATATGAACAGTGATGAAATAGCGAGAGTACGTTCTAAGTCTTCTTTAGGTGATCTATGGTCTCGCCCAGCTTATATGAAGCTCAAGGATGGAACATCACTCGAACCATTCTATCAATTATCTTATAATAGCAATGAAACATCTGATACTAATAATAATGGGATGCTTCAGTACGTGATCCGCGATGATGCTAATAAAGAAATTGAAGAATTACTGAATGATAAGAAAACACTTGATCAAGTGCTTGAAGTGATAAATACAAAAGCACAGGAGCAGTTAGATCAATTGAAAAAGCAAAGAGAGAGTAAGGAAGCAGAAGTGAAAACTGAAGAAAAAACAGAAACTGAAACAAAAACAGAAACTGAAACGGGAAAAAAATAGTATCATTTAAGGGGTTTAAGCTGTTACTAGCTTAAACCCCTTAAAATAGTTAATAGATAGCTTCCTCTATTTAATGAAGGGCAAAGTATTCTGGCCTTCAAAAATGAATGTAGTGAAAGAAGATACATTTTAAAGTACGATAGATTTGATATAGTTTAATGGAGATAACAATCCATAGATGAAGGGAAGTTGTTATATATGAGTGAAAATTTTAAAGCGGTAGTATTAAATAAAATAGAAGATCAATTATCCATAGATATAACTAATTTGAATCTAAATGATTTGCCAGATAGTGATGTTCTCGTTCGAGTCAACTATTCTGGTGTGAATTATAAGGACGGTTTAGCTGCAACTCCGGATGGTCATGTCGTATCATCGTTTCCTATTGTACCTGGAATCGATTTGGCTGGAACAGTAGTGTCATCTAAAGATGGCCAATATAAACCAGGTGATCAAGTGATTGTTACGAGTTACGGCTTAGGCGTCAACCATTATGGTGGATATAGCGAATATGCTTGTGTACCTAATGAATGGATCGTCCCTCTACCGGAACAATTGACGCTGAAAGAAGCTATGATTTTAGGAACTGCAGGCTTTACTGCCGCGTTGTCAATTCATCGTTTGGAACAGAATGGTTTAACGCCTGATAAAGGCAAGGTACTTGTGACAGGAGCAACAGGTGGTGTAGGTAGCTTAGCAGTAGCGATGTTAGCTAAGCTTGGATATTATGTTGTAGCCAGTACAGGCAAGGAATCAGAGCACGACTATCTGTATGAATTAGGAGCTAAAGAAATTGTTTCCCGTGAAGTGGTTTGCTCCGATAAGCTTAGTGCGTTAGATAAACAAAGCTGGGCTGGGGCAGTTGATCCTGTTGGTGGGAAGACACTCGCTGCGATCACAAGTAAATTACAATATGGTGGTTCAGTGGCAGTTAGTGGATTAACCGGAGGAAGTAATGTACCAACAACCGTATATCCATTTATATTAAGAGGGGTTAATGTACTTGGTATTGACTCAGTTCAATGTCCTATGGACGTTAGATTAGCTATTTGGGCCCGTTTAGCAACGGATCTCAAAATTTCTAATTTACCATGCGTTATTAACCAAGAAATAGGGTTAGAAGAAATTCCAGTTGCAGTAGAGTGTATATTACAAGGTAATGTGCGTGGAAGATACTTAATTAAGCTGTAAGCATAGTTAATTTTACGATCTATGCAATCAGTATAAGCATCAATTAATTAATAGATAGTTAGAGTACCCTATTTATCATCAGGCACCTACAAAGGTGTCTTTTTGCTTCATATAGGTTAAAATAATAAACAACATGCTGGTTTTGCCATATGGTATAGGATTCATAAATTGAATTTCATATTAATAAGAGGAGGAGATAAGCTGTGTTTCTACGGACTGAAAGCTTTAAGCAATATATACGTTTATACCCGATTACAACTGCTTTAATCGTCATTAATATTATTTTAGTTGGCCTTATGGAAATGTTCGGTTCTTCTCAAGATACGTATACATTGTTGAATTTTGGTGCTATGTACGGATATGGAGATCTGAAGCCAGAATTTTGGCGTTATTTTACTTCGATGTTTCTTCATATTGGATTTTCTCATTTGTTCTTTAATTGCTTTGCTTTGTTTGTATTTGCGCCACCACTAGAGAGAATGTTAGGTAAAGTAAGGTATGTAATACTCTATATATTGAGTGGTATTTCGGGAAATATTGTCAGTGTACTCTTACATCCTAGTTCTGAACCTTTTGTCGCAGCGGGAGCATCAGGAGCCATTTACGGTATTTATGCAGCGTATTTATTTCTCGCGATATTCCGTAAAGATATTTTTGATCAACAAACCAAGCAGATGATCATTACGATTATTGTCGTTGGTTTTATATATTCCTTTATCGTACCTAGAGTAGATCTGTATGCACATTTAGGAGGGTTTATCGGTGGGATCATTACAATGGCGCTTATCGTTTTATCGATCAAAAGAAGATATCGGAAGCAATCCCAATAACGTTAATCCAATAAGCAGTGCAACATCGAATGTAATCGAAAGTAACATGCAAAATAAACTATTACTTCCATATTTATGTATAAACACCGCAAGGCATTGCGGTGTACCGCAATAAAATTTTCGGTGTCACACCAATCAGATTATGCTACATTGGTCTAAAGGCATCCTAAACAAACCTACTGAGGTGAATGTGTGTGTTACGGAAAATGGTGCAATACCTGATGCACAATCCAGATATAGTGGCGCTAGTAGTAAATGGGCAAGCTAGTTTGATTGGCGTATCAGCCATACAGCAGCAAGCGATAATAGAGGTTTTTGCAACAAAGGAGATTAATGAGGTTGAAGGGTTAAGACTACAGCCTTATTCTATGGTATGCCAAAACCCGACCGCGTGAGGTCGGGTTTTGACGTACAAGAAGGTTAAATTTAACCCGCGGAGCTCATCCGCTATTTATTGTTGTTATTGAGCAGAGAAGGAAGCATCTTTGTGTTTTTGACCATAACTGAATTACAAATTGGACAAATTGGGCTTTCTTCAAAAGAGAAATTTTCTCTCATCCAGCAAGAACATTTTTCTTCACTACACATCCACACTGAAGTTGTTTCTTCTTGAATTGGTTCCATGTTTTTCTTAGAGAAATACAAAACGCAACCCCTCTTTCTGCACTGCTTATATTTCAAACGTAAAGCGTGAATAACCTTGGTTGTAATGATCTATGATACATCCATAGAACCTGTGAAGTCATTGAAAAGAACTGCCCATTCCGGGGCAGTTCTTATTAAGAGCTGAAATTACAGTTTTACAACGTTTTCAGCTTGAGGTCCACGGTTGCCTTGAACGATGTTGAATTGAACGCGTTGGCCTTCGTCCAAAGATTTGAAGCCTTCGCCAGTGATAGCGGAGAAATGTACGAATACATCTTTGCCACCTTCGATTTCGATAAAGCCAAATCCTTTTTCTGCGTTAAACCATTTTACTGTACCTGTTTCCATTACGTAAAAACCTCCAATAATTTATTACTCATACTAATTAGAAGAAAATATCACCCGTTACAAAGGGTACATAAGCAGAGTACGACCTTTATAATATGTGAATTAAGGTCTTCATATATACGAATAACTCATTTTATCATATTATAGGAAGAAAAACAATGTTTGAAACTACCTAAATAAATAATGAAATCTTAGCTCGTATTTACGTTATATTATACTGAAGAGGTGATTAAAATGAGCAATAAAGCACTAATAAATGTGGACTACACAATTGATTTTATTGCAGAGAATGGTGCATTAACATGCGGTTTACCAGGTCAATTAATCGAGTCTGAAATTTGCAGAATTACGAAGGAAGCAATTGATTCAGGTGATTATGTTGTAATTGCAGTGGATGTTCATGATGAAGGAGATCCATATCATCCAGAAACGAAGTTATTTCCACCTCATAATATTCGTGGAACCCAAGGTCGCCAGTTATTTGGACAGCTAGAGAGTTTGTATCAGTCAAATAAAGATAAAGCCAACGTACATTATATGGATAAAACAAGATACAGTGCTTTTGCAGGAACAGACTTAGAGCTTAAATTACGTGAACGTGGAATTACAGAAATTTATTTATGTGGTACATGTACGGATATTTGTGTTCTACATACCGCAGTTGATGCTTATAATAAGGGCTTCCAGATCTTTATTCATGAGAAAGCAGTGGCTAGCTTTAATCAAGCTGGGCATCAATGGGCATTGGGGCATTTTACGAGCTGTTTAAATGCGACGATCATCTAAGAAAGAAGTGAACTTCATGATAATTAATGCGCAAGATACTAGCTTGGCACTACATACGGACCTTTATCAGATCAACATGGCAGAGTCATATTGGGAAGATCAAATACACAATAGAAGAGCTGTGTTTGATTTGTATTTTCGCAAAATACCATTTGGCAACGGCTACGGTGTTTTTGCTGGTCTCGAAAGAATCATTGAGTATATACAGGGTTTCCAATTTACAGAGAGTGACCTGACTTATTTAAAGGAAGAACTGCATTATGAAGCAGATTTCTTGGATTATTTGAGAACGGTTCGCTTTAGAGGGACGATTCGATCAATGATAGAGGGCGAGTTAGTGTTCGGAAATGAACCTATTCTCCGGGTAGAGGCAAACTTAGCGGAAGCACAATTAATTGAAACGGCGTTACTGAATATCGTCAACTATCAGACTCTGATTGCGACTAAGGCGGCAAGGATTAAACAGGTTATTCCTAATGATCCAGCACTAGAGTTCGGAAGTCGTCGAGCTCATGAACTGGATGCAGCTATTTGGGGCACAAGAGCCGCTTATATCGGTGGATTCGCAGCCACGAGCAATGTGAAAGCCGGTAAACTCTTTGGAATGCCTGTTGCAGGGACACATGCTCATTCTTTTGTCCAAGCCTACCAAGATGATTATATAGCGTTTAAGAAATATGCCAGACGGCATAAAGAATGTGTGTTCCTCGTGGATACATATGATACCTTAAAATCAGGAGTACCTAATGCGATTAAAGTAGCGCAAGAATTAGGGCGTGAAATCCAGTTTGTTGGCATTCGTTTAGATAGCGGTGATCTGGCTTATTTGTCTAAAGAAGCACGTAGAATGCTAGATGAAGCTGGTTTTACAGAAGCTAAAATCTTTGCTTCAGGTGATTTGGATGAATATACGATTATGAATTTAAAATCCCAGGGAGCACGAATCGATTCATGGGGAATTGGCACCAAGCTGATTACCGCTTATGATCAAGCTGCACTTGGAGCCGTGTACAAGATGGTTTCAATTGAAGATGAGAATGGCAACATGCAGGATACGATCAAAATATCAGCCAATCCTGAGAAAGTTACTACACCTGGAATGAAACGTATATTCCGAATCATAAATCGGATCAATGGAAAAGCTGAAGGGGATTATATTGCACTTGGAAATGAGAACCCGAGTGCAGAAGAACGAATCAAAATGTTTCATCCGGTTCATACTTACTTGTCTAAATGGGTAACCAATTTTGAAGCTAAAGAACTACATCAGGACATATTCGTTGATGGTAAATTGGTTTATGAATTACCTTCAATTACAGATATTCAATCGTATGCACATGATAACTTAGGACAACTCTGGGATGAATATAAACGGATGCTTAATCCTGCAGAATACCCTGTTGATCTCAGTCAGAAATGTTGGAATAACAAGATGCGAATTATCGAGGCCGTCAAGAATAAAGTCGATATACCGCGTGTATAGTGATGATAATAGGAACAGTTACCACCGAAATTGGTGTGTGACTGTTCTTTTGTATATGAATGTAAATTTATTCAAGAGACGTCCGCTTCTTGGGCTAACTGGATGATTATTGAAAGTATCGGACAAAATAACCTCTCAATAAGGAACTTAATGTAGAGGTGATATGGACATGTTCAAAAAAATATTTGCCGTCTTGCAAAAGGTTGGTAAAGCGATCATGGTGCCAGTTGCTATTCTGCCCGCAGCTGGTATTCTCCTCGCGCTTGGTAACGTGCTTCACAATGATATGTTGATACAGTTCATGCCTTTCTTAGATAACGACACAGTAAGACTCATTTCAGCCGTCATGGAAGGCGCTGGAGACATTGTTTTCACTAACCTCTCTCTGCTCTTTGCAGTAGGAGTTGCGGTTGGTTTAGCTGGTGGAGATGGGGTTGCAGGTATTGCTGCCATTATTGGGTATTTGATCCTGAACGTTACAATGAGCGTAATTGCGAACGTAACGCCAGAACTTGTACAAACTAATGTAGCCTATGCCAACATATTAGGTATCAACACCCTGCAGACAGGTGTGTTTGGCGGCATCATTATTGGTATACTCGCTGCATATTTGTACCAACGGTTTTTTAAAATCGAACTTCCAGCTTATTTGGGCTTTTTTGCAGGCAAACGATTCGTGCCGATCATTACTGCGGTTTCTGCACTATTGCTTGGTGTGATCATGGTATTTGTGTGGCCGCCAATTCAGAATGCGATGAATAGCTTCTCTCACTTAATGGTCGATGCAAATCCAACGCTAGCAGCATTTATATTCGGAGTAGTTGAACGTTCACTGATTCCGTTTGGATTGCACCATATTTTCTATTCTCCCTTCTGGTTCGAGTTTGGGCAATATGTGAACAAGGCAGGCGAGTTAGTTCGTGGAGATCAAAAAATCTTTTTTGCTCAATTAAAAGATGGTGTAGAGCTAACTGCAGGTACCTTCATGACAGGAAAATACCCGTTCATGATGTTCGGTCTTCCAGCAGCAGCACTAGCCATGTATCATGAAGCGCGGCCGGAGCATAAAAAAGTAGTGGCAGGGATTATGGGTTCAGCTGCTTTAACATCATTCCTAACAGGAATTACGGAGCCAATTGAATTTACCTTCCTGTTCGTAGCTCCTCTATTATTTGCATTCCACGCTGTGTTTGCAGGACTATCATTTATGACAATGCAGCTTCTCAATGTGAAGATCGGGATGACATTCTCAGGGGGAGTTATAGACTATGTTTTGTTTGGGGTACTCCAGAATCGGACTGCATGGTGGCTCGTCATTCCAGTAGGGCTTGCAATTGCAGTCATCTACTATTTTGGTTTTAGATTCGCAATCCGCAAATTTAATCTCAAAACCCCTGGTCGTGAAGTAACAGAAGCTACTACAGAGGTTCATAATAAAGCGGCGAGTGCCGATGAGCTACCTAGAAACATATTGCAAGCATTAGGTGGTCGTGACAATATTGATTCTCTCGATGCTTGTATCACAAGGCTTCGTGTTCAGGTGAAGAATAAGGATCAGGTCGGTAAGGAACAACTGAAGAAGCTAGGCGCATCGGGAGTTCTAGAAGTCGGTAACAGTATACAAGCGATATTTGGTACAAAATCAGATATCATTAAGACTCAAATTAATGAAATTATTACCCGTGAAGAAATGGAACTGAGTAAAGATGATGATAAATCATAACGTGGTAAAAAATGGACGTACGTGTATAATATAAATGGGTATTAAGATTCTTAATTTATAATGGGGGTCATTTCATGAGTGTCCATATCGGGGCTACAGAAGGACAAATTGCGGAGTCGGTGCTACTTCCCGGCGATCCACTTAGAGCGAAGTACATTGCAGAAACTTTCTTAGAAAATGTCGAGTGCTATAATCAAGTTCGCGGAATGTATGGTTATACCGGAACTTATCAGGGGAAACGTGTATCTGTTCAAGGAACAGGCATGGGGATTCCTTCGGCTTCTATCTACATAAATGAGTTGATTAGCAGCTATGGAGTACAGAATTTAATTCGTGTTGGTACTTGTGGGGCGATCCAAAAGGATGTAAAGGTTCGTGATGTTCTATTGGCACAAGCCGCTTGTACGGATTCATCTATGAATCGAAATACTTTCCCTGGTTTCGATTATTCGCCTATTGCGAATTTTGACTTGTTGCGAAAGTCTTATGAGGCTGGTATAGCCAAAGGTTTAAACATTCGTGTAGGTAATGTTCTATCTTCGGATATGTTCTATTCCAATACGCCAGATATGACAATTAAGCTTGCGAGTTATGGTGTATTAGCGGTGGAAATGGAAGCAGCGGCACTATATACAATAGCAGCTAAATTTGGTGTAAATGCATTGACTATCCTGACAGTAAGTGATCATATTATTACAGGAGAAGAAACTACATCTGAGGAAAGACAAACGACTTTCAATGAAATGATTGAAGTAGCTTTAAATACGGTGATTTAGTTGAAGCTCTAAACCATAATCAGTGCTTGCTAATGACAGAACCATATGCAGAATAGCGGAGGGGACGGAATTGTTCTGGAGAAACGAAGCGTTCGCCTACAAGTTTTCCGAAGGAAAACTACTTCGTAAGCGTATGCTTTGCCACCGGATTTCTACCGCTATAAGCGGTATACGATCAAGAAATCTGGGGGTGGGCAGCGATCGTAAGGACAATCCGTCCACGCAGCGTTCATCTATCGGCATCATTACAATATGAAGAAGCTGTCTCACAAGGTATGATAATACCGGAGAGATGGCTTCTTTATTGTTGTGTTTGTCTTTGATGCAAAGTGATGGAATTCACAATCAAATGTGATGCAATTCACATACTACTTTTTTTTTTCGTTATATAATGACTCAGCAAACAGGAAAAACGACTCAATAAGGGGAGAGACACTATATGAAAAAAATATCTATGTTATTAGTTGCAGTAATGTTAGTTGGTGTTTTAGCAGCATGTGGTTCCAAAGAAGATGCAACTACGACTCCAGCTCCAACAACAACACCTGAAGCAACAACTTCAACTGATAACAGTAAACTTGCTGATGGATCGTACTTTGCTCAAGAAGACACTTTCTCTAAAGATGGTTGGAAATATATGGTTGAACTTGATGTTAAAGATGGTAAAGTTTCTAACGTCAATTGGACAGCTGCAAACAAAAATGGCGGTATGGATAAAAAAGCACTTGATAAAGCAGGCAAGTACGGTATGAAAGAAAAAGCAAAAGCTCAAGCAGAATGGTATGAGCAAGCTGAGAAAGTTGAGAAGTTCCTAATCGAGAAACAAGATATTAAAGCACTTACTGTCAAAGGTGATGGTAAAACGGATGCTGTATCCGGTGTTTCCATTACAGTTAGCGATTTTGCTAAATTAGTTGAGAAAGCTCTAGCTGCTGGTCCAGTAGCTAAAGGTCCTTATAAAGATGGTGCATACCACGCTGAGCAAAAAGATTTTAAAGATGGCTGGAAATATACAGTGGATTTGACTGTAGTAAATGGTAAAATCGTAGCCGCTGGCTGGGATGCTGTGAATAAAGACGGTGGTGACACTAAGAAAAAACTTTCAGCTGATGGTAAATATGGCATGAAAGAAAAAGGCAAAGCACAAGCTGAATGGCATGAGCAAGCAATCAAAGCTGAACAAGCTCTACTTGAGAAACAAGATCCAAAGGCAATCGTAGTTAAAGAAGATGGCAAAACAGATGCAATCTCTGGTGTATCTATTACTGTAGCTGATTTCTTCACTTTAGCTGAAGAAGCACTAAGCACAGCAAAGTAATTTTATAAAATTATTATATCCTAGGTAGATGCAAGGCCTTGTTCTTGTCTAACAACTATGCATATGTCCCTGTCAGTACTCTGGCGGGGACACATGTTTGTACTACAAAAATTCAGTTCTGTTAAGGTCAACATAAATTACAAAACTAACTTAGAGGTGAATATATGAAGAAGATTGTCGTATTAGGCGGAGGATACGGTGGAGTTCTAACAGCTAAAAAGCTTGCCAAGAAGTTCAAGAAATGCTCTGAAGTTGAAATTACATTAATCGATCGCAAACCTTACCATACACTTCTAACTGAGCTGCATGAAGTAGCGGCTAACCGTGTAGAAGAGGATTCAATAAAGGTTGATCTTAAAAAGATTTTTGCTGGCAGAAATGTAAATGTTGTACTGGATGAAGTAGATACAATCGACTTTGAAGGTAAAAAACTTAACGCTAAGAAATCAACCTATGACTATGATTACTTGGTAATCGGTACTGGTTGTAAACCATCCTACTTTGGTATTTCAGGTGCAGAAGAGAATGCATTCCCGCTTTGGTCATTTGAAAATGCGGTGCATTTGAAAGAGCAAATTCGCGGTATGTTCATGAAGGCTGTTCAGCAAACAGATCCTGTGATTCGCAAGGAAATGCTAACTTTTGTAGTAGTTGGCGCTGGCTTTACAGGTATTGAAATGATTGGTGAATTAGCTGAGTTTAAGCAAGAACTATGCAAAGAAAACTATATTGACGAATCCGAAGTTCGTCTCGTTGTAGCAGATATGGCGCCGAAGATTTTACCAATCCTTCCGGACAAGTTAATTAAAAAAGCTGAGAAGCATTTGGGTAAACTAGGTGTAGAAATCGTAACAAGCGCACAAATCACGGGTGTAACACCTAGAAGTGTTGTTCTTGGTGACAAAGGCGAGATTGCATCTAGAACTGTAATCTGGACTGCTGGTGTTGAGGGCTCTGATTTAGTTGGTAAATTGGATGTAGAGCAACAAGGTAGAAAACGGATTGTAACCAATGATAAGCTTCAAAGCGTTGATCATGAAAATGTATATGTTGTAGGGGATAACATCTTCTATATTCCAGAAGGTGAAGAGCGTCCTGTACCACAGATGGTTGAGAATGCTGAGGCAGCAGCACCTGTTGTTGCAAACAACATCTGGGCTGATATTAAAGGCAATAATGCACATAAGAAGTACAAGCCAACCTTCCATGGCTGCATGGTATGTATCGGTAGTCGTTATGGTGTTGCCAATGTAGGTATGCCAGGTAAAATGTTCGCTATGAGCGGCTTCTTCGCAATGTTCATCAAGCATTTCATCAATTGCTTCTATCTTGTTCAAGTAGCAGGATATAACAAAGTATTCTCTTATAGCATGCATGAATTCTTCCATGTGAAGAATAACCGCAGCTTTGTAGGTGGTCACTTTGCAAAGCGTTCCCCGAATTTCTGGTTAACGCCGCTGCGAATTTATGTCGGTATTATGTGGTTGACTCAAGGTCTCGATAAATTTGGGAAGGTCATGAAAGATCCTTCAAACATTTTCTTGATCCCACCTAAAGTGGTTGATGGCGTTTCAGCAGCATCTCAAGCAGTTACTGATGTACACAGCACAGTAGATGCCTCTTCTGCGGCATCAGCAGTACAAGGAGCATCAACTGCGATTCAAGCATTGCCGGTTCCAGAATTCATCCACAATATGGTAAACTGGTCCATGGATCTTATGTTCTACACATCTGACGGTGGTTACACAGCGATGGCAACTATTTTCCAAACAGCTATGGTTCTGGGTGAAATTGTATTTGGTGCATTGCTAATTATCGGTTTGTTCACAGCATTATCCTCAATCGCAACAGTTGGAATGGGCATAATGATCTGGACATCGGGTATGGCTCCATATGAAATGTTATGGTACCTAGCAGCTGGTATTGCTCTAATTGGCGGTTCCGGAAGCACACTAGGTGCAGACTACTATGTATTGCCTCGTTTGAAGCGAATTTGGAAGAAAATCCCTATTGTGAAACGTTGGTATATCTTTAATGACTAATTCATAAAACATTATATTCTGGCAGAGTAGAGTAATGTGCATAGCAACGCATATTACTCTCTCTCCGTATTTGTAGGTGAATTTATGGACAACCTTTTAATTCAAGAGACAATTGACATGCTCCAAAATAAATTATCCCCTGATGCGGCAATTCAAATTAATTTGGATATGAACTCATTTACAGATATGATTACGCTGTTACAAACTTATAGTGTGGAACGTGAGCGTCAGAAAGTTTTGCTGGCTTGTTACATGTTGTTACAGCTTGCAAAACAGAAACACTGTGAATTGTCGGATGATAATCATGCGTTATCCAAACAAATTCTAGATGGTGATTATTTAAACAGCATGTATTATGACTTTGCTCTTAGTAATCATGAAATAGAGCTGGTCGCTTATTTAGCGCCTGTAAACAAACAAATTCACATAAGAATGGCTGAAGGAAAAGCTCCAGATCGGATGCTTTATAATCAGTTTTACAAATTTATCACACGTAAATATAGACAGGTATCAGGCTTATGAAGCTAGATGAAGCGTTAAACATTGATCTGAAACGGATCGAAAAGGAAATTATCCGAGTTGTGAAATATGATCCTGATTTGCCAAGAAACTCGTTTATCACGAAAAGTGTCATTGAATTGGTTAATTCGGGTGGTAAACGCATAAGACCGATACTCGTCGAAGTAGGCAGTAGGTTCGGCCCTGAATCGGATCATACTCAAATAGTACATTTAGCGGCATTGATTGAATTCATACATGTTGCTTCGCTCATCCATGACGATATTATTGATCAATCCGAGATCAGAAGAAGTCAACCAGCACTCCATGTTAAGACAGATGTACCGACTGCTATTCATATAGCGAATTACATTATGGCACGAATTGTTGAATTAATTACCGTACACTATCAACAACATGAACATTTATTGCCTCATTTAACTACAATTGTTACGACTCAATTATGTCTAGGCGAATACCAGCAATTGAACAATCGGTTCAATTATGACATGAATTTAGATACTTACTTACTTAAAACGAAAAATAAAACCGCCTTGCTCATAGCTACCTGTTTACAGCAGGGGGCACGATTAGCCAATGCAGAGCAAGCTGTTATTGATTTGTTATATGCGTTCGGAGAAAATTTAGGTATGGCTTTTCAGATCCGCGATGATGTACTTGATTTTACGCAGTCTGCAGAGATGCTTGGTAAGCCCTCAGGCAGCGATCTAATCAATGGACAAGCAACACTGCCTGTGCTCTATGCTATGGAGGATAAGGCGATCGCAGATCGTATACGGAGGCTTAATGCGCAATCTCCACTGACCGAGTTCGAGGAGATAATAGCGCTAATTAATCAGAGTGATGCGATCGATAAAGCGACTGAACTCAGCCGGCAATACATGGACACGGCCTGGTCGATTATTGGCCAATTACAATCCTTTCCCGCACACCGGGACTTAGAGCAAATCTGGCATTATTTTGAGGCCCGAAATAAATAAAGATGCACCGCCTGTTGAAGGCAGGTGCATTTTTTTTATTTTTTGTTGGTAGGGATAAGTCAGTATTGAAAGATGAGTGATGAGTAATGAAAGATAAGTAATGAAAGATGAGTAATGAAAGATGAGTAATGAAAGATGAGTAATGAAAGATGAGTAATGAAAGATGAATATTGAAAAATCAAGTATTGAAAGAGGAGATGATTTGTTTTGTGACGTTGGTGCCCCAGCCCCCGACAAGCTAGTGAAATCTTGCTACTGAAATTTTGCTAGTGAAATCTTGCTAGTGAAATCCTGCTAGTAAAATCTTGCTAGTAAAATCTTGCTAGTAAAATCTTGCTAGTGAAATCTCTGCAGCCAGAAAATATCTGTTTGGCTATTTGGCCCGATGTGATCAAAGTTCCACAATAAAGATACATAGCCCCCCCCCGACGTAACAGCCCGACTAAATAACTCGTTAACTATTGTAAACAACTCGTAAACAACTCATATAAACAACAGCCTGTAGAAGGCTGTAACTTGTACAAAGCGGAAGAAAACGACGCTAGAACGGAAGCGAGTTCCGTTCTAGTGACCAAAAGTTCCGCAATAGAATGAAAACAGCCCGCTAGGGGCTATTACTATTTAGCCCCCTAATCCACTTGGACACTCTATCTACTTCAGATACAATATAATAGTGGGGGAAGAAGTCCATGAAGAGAAGATTTAGGTGCCCTGTAACAACGAAGAAGGAATTGGTAGCGGAAGTGATGTCAGGCTTTCGAACCG
>NZ_JBFULK010000015.1:0-164347 GCF_056400365.1 Paenibacillus sp. P5_B5 | reverse complement strand
TTTGACCGCCTTCAGTTTGAATTCTTCTGTATATGTTTGAAATGATTGTCCTTTTTTAGCCATAAAAATATCCCCTCCAAGAGTCACTCCCAACCCTCATGATAACATGACGGTTTTTTTTGAGTGTCTACTTAAAGGGGATAATACCATTTATGCGGCTCTTAATGAGATTTTGTTCTTGTCACCCGGCATATATGGTGTCATACATTATATAGGTATTACTTTTCTATATAGAAAAATAAGTTGTTTACTTTCCCCCCCCCATAACAACAAATAACGAAGCACATTTGTGAGCTGCTTCGTTATTTGTTGTGTGTGTGATAAATCTTTTATTCTGAAGAAAATTTAATTAATCTATTTCCAACCAGTTTATTGCGCATCGCTTGGATGATGTCATACAGATCAGGAGTGTTTGCTCGTCCTGTAAGAGTTATGCTTAGAACTGTTGCGACATCTCCGACTTGTCCTTGATGATCTTCAGGGTTCCTCTTATAGAGTTTCATGTCACTGGCGAAACCATGCTTCTCCGAAATATCCTTTACTTTTCCAAACCATTGTTCTCGGTCATCATCTGAATCATAAACTTCTATGTAATCATTAATGAGCTGTTTTGCGATGTCGATAGGAACTGTTGTGGGGAGATTTTCTGTGCTATTTGGAGAATCGAACAATTCATCAAAAAAGTATGCGAAATTGCTCAAGTTATACCCAATAAAGATCAATCTGAAAGGCTAGTTCGCCTCACGTTAGAATTAATAAAGCGAAAATACGGAGACCTAAAGATCAGCTAGTACCCGTTCATTTTCTCACTTCAATCAGTAATCGCGCGCTGCATCGAACCAGCCTTGAGCCATCTCCTCTGTTATAGGCTGGCCGATCAGGTGGTCAGACTGGCTTAGTTGCCATACCGCTTCACCAAGGTCTTCTCGTTCAGTGGTTTCGATGCCTTTGAGGGTATTGAAGCGCACGGTGAAGTCAGTAATGGCTGCCTCGGCATCGGCAAAGCTGCGGGCCTGGGCCAAGGTTGCCTGTGCGACGTTGTAAGCTTCGTTAGCCAGTTTGGCCAGACGTTTAGGCCAGGACGAGAACGGGCGGCCGAACTCGGTCGTCCACCACTCAGGCTTTCGCAATTGGCTCACTGAAGCATGGCTGGTCCACGGGCGGGTGTTAGCGCGTGTTTTCATTTGCTGCTTTAGGCGTTTGCCCGCGATCTCTTCCACGTTGTAGGCGATAAATCTATCAAGCAACGGCCACGAGTTCAAGGGCGGCAAGTCACCCAGATCAGGCATGAAGCGCAGCTCCAGATTCGTTAACCGTGCATGACGAGCCAACAAGTCCACGTCGCAGAAGTTCCCCGACAAACTCAGTGAGTCAAGGTTTGGGAAGCGGTTCAGACACTCCAGCGAGATGGGCTGTCCCAGCGGCGCGTTTCGGAGCGTCAGGCTCGTCACCTGGTGCAACTCACCCAGGTCGGGTAGCAAGAAAGGAGCATCATTCTTGCGTCGGCTGGTGCGTGGCGCAAGTGTCAGAGAATATGGCATATCGCCAGTGGCCGAGAAGCGTGATAGATCGCCGGCCACACTCAGGCGGAAATATTCAAAGATCTGCCGCTTCGGAAGCTTCAGGTGCAACCGCCCCCCGGACTGGTCCAGCTCTATATGCAAGCCATGCAAATTGGACTGTCTGGCATCCGCCACCGTGTCTGCAGACAGGATTGGAGCCCACGTCATCTCTTCAATGGGACGTTTCTGCGCCCAGTCGAAGAAGCCTGCGTCACTGCCTGTGTAGTACAGAAATCGCGGCCAGGGCGAGCCCGCCGGCGTGGCAAAGGCGTCAAATACGGTCCAATCGATGTGCGCATCAGGCGCGACGTGAAGGTCTCTCTTCTTCCCCAATTGCGACGGTCCAATGGATAGGCTGCCCACACCGGGCTGAATGACAAGAGTGTGACTGCGAGGACCTGTCAGATCGATGGGATAACGACCAGCTTCTCTAATAGAATCAGCAGGAGGACGAGCTTGGCTATCATTTGGCATTTCTATCATCCTTTCTTCTAAAACATATCAAGTCATTTCGGCAAGTGCAGAAATTGGCCCATGCCATGCGTGGCCTCTTTGACGGCAGGGCTCCCAAATCCTTTAAATCACACTCCCACCGACACTACCCGCCCATGTCAACAACAGAATTTTTCGCCGTCACTTATGGTACGGTTCAACTTAACGGGTCTATCAGCGAAAAATCTGCCATAGCGCTTTACCGCCAGCCTTCTTGACTTATTACCGGAAACTCCGTGTGCAGATGGTATATTCCCCAAGACGAACAGAATACGATGTAAAGCCAAGAAAATCCATACAAATTGTCCGGTGCTTTGAAAGTTCGATGTTCATAAAACACTACGAGGTTCTTTATGAGGCCACCAAGGTAACGGGGTTGCCGCAATGCGGCTAGGTTCACAGGGTTGTCCACCTGAAAATACCAAATTGGACTACTCACCATTCATAAAAATTTTCCTCGATCAGCGCCTCGAATGAATCCGCTAATAACTTGAACTCCCCAGTATCGTGATAACAGATGAAAACCTTTCCTGCCTGATTGATTATAATCGGATCGCCAGACCCATCCATAGAAATGACATAACCGGTTCGTAAAACCTCTGCAAAGGGAAGCTCCTTGAATTGCTCTCGGAACCCCAGCGTCAAATCGACAACCGTTTCTTTTCCGAGACTAGAGCCATTAGAAAATGCATATACCGCAAGACCTGCATACGCTCCACCAAACGTCCGGATAAAATGCATGTAGCCCTCATGAAAGCTTACATTCAGCCGCTGCTGTGCCTCGGCAATTTCCTCTTGGCTCGCCGGAATGCCTATTAGTGTGCGATTATCCTCCCGATGAAGGAAAATCTTTAATCTCTCCATTAACGCATCTTTCATAGGTTAATCGCCCTCCCTGCCAATGCATTCAAATCGGCTGGTTCTCCTGACTCCAACCTGCCGCGATCCAAATATTGTAACGCTTTATGCAGTTCAATTTGCGCTTGGTTTATGAGCAGCACTTCATGGTCTTATTTCCGTATTAATGTCGCCCGCTCGATTTCTTCTAATGATATTTACAATTCTTGGCAAGGTGTCATCCAAATTCGGCACTTTCCATCATCCCATCTGAAAGTAACAGCTCATCTGCGATCATTTTTGCCTTTTCCGCAAGCTCCCTCATATCATCTGCCGGAACAAGCTCGGCTAAATCGTAAGCCAGCGGATTACGGGAAAACTTGTACAATTCATGCCGAAGCAGGTTTCTTTTTTCTTCGGAGGCATCAATATAAAGTTTGCACGGCTGCCTAGCCTCATCCAAATCATGCAAATCGATATAGCCTGATTTAAGAGACTCCAACACAATGGCTGAAAGATCGATTAGAGCACCGCAGGCAATATCAAGTTCTACCCGAAACATGCCGTTAGCACTTTTCATATCAAATCCAATACTTCCGCCGTTTTTCAAGTCTCCCTCGAAAAGCAGAACATCGAAACCCAAGTCCTTTAAAATCTGATTGAGCGTCACATCCGTTGAGTTCAATTGTTCAAAATAGTCTATTAATGCTAGCGAATCATCGGAACCGCCAATTAAATCTCCCCACCATTTGCTTATGTACAAGTTCTTCTCCCACTTTCTTTTAGGCATTGTAATTTTCTGAATATGATAGTTTCATTATACAAGAGGTTATAGGCTTTAACTACGCTTAATCCCCCAAAAGCATATTTATCAATGCCGTGTTCTTGTCACCCGACAGATGTGTTGTCGGATGACAACAATGTGTACTCATTGCCGTTATATTGTCTATACTTTCATTGATTCATCTTTCGTGGTGTCATTTGGTATCATCACTATATAGCCTTTATTTTTCGGTGATATAATAATAAGTTACTCTCATGACTGCCAGTTAACTGAGCAAAGGCTGCCGGAACGATCTGCCAGCAGCCTTTGCTTATCGTTTATTAAGCAATCATGTCCCGTTAGTGCAATACCTTGTAATATGTTTCACCACGTTATTTATAACAAAGTTAACGACTCTCAATCGGACGATTCAGCGATTTCATGCACGTTACCAAACGGATCAACGAAAGCAGCATATCGCCCTTGAGTAGGTTTATCATGCAAAAATTGAATACCCTTTTCCTTCATTTCCTTATAAGTTTGCTCAACAGATACGACCTCAAACACCAAAACTGTTCTAGCCTCGTTTGAATAATCTCCAATTTCTTTGGTCTTTTCACACTTAAAAGCTATAAGCTGACAGCCGTCAAGGGCAAATACAAGCTTATTTTCTTGCTCTATTAGTGTTTGCAAACCCAGCAATTCAGAATAAAACCATCTCGCCTTTGTCATGTCATTGACGAAAATCATTATATGTCCTAGTTTCACAAGGTTATGCCGCCCCTTCACTTTTTTTAGGATACCATTTTTTATGGTTCATCCAGAATCTTTGCAAATAAGGAGTTTCATGACGGTATTAGTCCATCCCGAATAATTTTCCTCTTATTGCTATATTAACATAGAAAAACCATGGGAATGCAATTGATTTCTATTGCGGTAACCTGCCCGTTAGGAGAGCAAAGGCTGCCGTTCATGCCGGCAGCCTTGTCCTGGATGTTTATTCAGCTATAGTTACCCGATATGATTATCTTTATAGTTTTTTCTTACATTTTACAATTATAAAGTTTATTGGAGGTGCATTTTTCATGTTCTTACTTGGCTCGTCAATCTCTGAAAACTCTACCAGTCCATATTTTTCAAATTCTTGTTTTATGGAGTCAGAATCATAAAAAAACATTTTTACGCCTTCCATTATCTCGAAATAGTCTTTATCCAATTGTTTGCCCTTTCCAAACATTGGGGCTTTTTTTGAAACAGTTGTAAAAATCATATATCCATTTGGCTTTAACTGATTATAGCAATCTTTAATAAACTTATCTCTCTCACGATTATTCAATAAGTGAATAAGTGCATAGCAAAATATACCGTCATAGAATTTGTTATCAAAAGGCATGTCAGCTACTGAACCATGAAAAATACTATTATCAAGCCCGTTTTGCCTCGCCAAATCAATCGCTGTTTTTGAAATCTCAATCCCTGTTACATTTATTCCATTGTCAATAAAAACTTTTGCATTTCTGCCATATCCAATACCTGGTACCAGTATGTCCTTAACATTCCTTTCAAGGAAAAAGTCCTTTGTCACGATTGCAGAGTCTGTAGGTTCAAATCCCCACATCGTTTGTTTTTCTATAAAACTTGATTCCCAGAATTCCGTCATATCACTATCTCCGTTATGTCTTATTTTAACTGCCTTCGCTTTTATTTGGATTCATGCGGGACCTGTTTCCGGCAACGATGGACTTCTTATTCTTTTTACGCAACACAAAAACACCTCATTCATTTGTTTAGGTAAATGAAAAAGGCGTACTACAAATAGACCCGATCCCGCTTTCAAAAAAACGGATGTGTCAACCTGTACCGCACCTCTATTTACCGTAAACGCATGTAAAATGGGTGATCAAATAAAGCACCTCCTAAAAACTATTGCCATTATAACAAATACGCCAACGAATTCAAAGGCTGCTGCTGGGCAGCCCTTCATAGAAAATAGAGCAGTCTACCGCCTGAACTGCTCCTCGCTTCGTCGAACTATCTTGTCCCGTTAGGTTAGTGAGGCTGCCGACAAAAGTTCTAAAGGCCTCAATCCTTCCCTTCATTCAAGAAAAATTTGAAGAAAAAAGGCGCTTTTTTCAGTGTCCCTTTAGCCTATAATTTTTAAAATGTCGCTTGGCATTCTGCCTGTGCGTTGAATGGTACGAATCTGAGAAGTTGTTAACCGGAATCCAACCAGAATAAACGACGAGGTTACATTGTTAAAGTTAAAAGCCCGTAAGTCTGAAATGTTCTGGCTACCACGGAAAATTCGAAAATTCCCTGTAAAGTTGCGGCCTGAAAACAGTACTAACGTAACTTGACTAGGAATTACAACATTTCTTAGCCGAAAACTGGAGATGATATTGTTAAAACCGAATAATCCCAGATTTGAAACTGCCACGCCTCGTCTAAACGTTAGACTTCTTCCAGTAAAGTTAAAACCCGAGAAAAAAGTAACTCTAACATTTCGATTAAATATTAATCCCATCCCATTCACTCTCCTAAACATAAGATAGTTACAGTGTATGAATAGGTTAATATATTGGCTTGGACTCATGCTATTAATCTGGAACTCTCCCGGATATCGTATCCTGCCCAATCGCAATCGGCTTCCAGTCCATGTCTGCCCTTAAGCATAGCAAAAGCGATGGATCCGCTCCATCGCTCGAATACTTTCCCAAGTTGTGCGCTAGCAGGATACATCCCGAATTCGTATATTGGAATCTAGACCCCGGAATGAATTATGGAACAATTTCAAAAATGGTACCTTGGTTAAAATCAGCCACTTTCATAGAGCCATAAACCCCTAAATAGAGTCTGGATTGATTCAGATTCGTTCCCAAACTAACATAATAAGCTGATTGAGACCCAAAATTATAATCGGTTTCAATAACACTAAAATCATTTAGATTACAATCCGTTCTTACCCTGGTATAAGCTAAAACCCCTCTAACCGGAGGCCCAGATCCTTCATTCCGGGCTAGATCAGTAAACACAACGTTCCCCCTTAAATCGGGGATTTCATTTCCCATATATGGCTGGACTCCTGTAAGTGCAGTTGCTCCAAACTTACCGGGTCTTTGATCTTGATGAAAATAACTCGTCAAAGGCTGAAGACGCCTTACTGAAGTTTTAACTGCTTCATCGTAATAAGCAATTGTTTTTTCATCCAAGGCCAGATTTGCAGAGCAGCCCCTCATAAACATAGTAGGAAAAGCGCCTTCCCACCCTCTCCAGCCAAAGTTAATAAATCCTTCTTGGTCAGCTTCAGAATTCGTCAAAGAAGCTTGAATAAGCTGAGTAACCAGTATTGGTTTATATTGAATAAATGAAAAAATCGACTCTACCAAATCCTGTCCGACATTTCCTACGTATTTGATATATTGATTATAAAACCTTTGAAATGAAATGCCTGGTATATTGCGAACTCCTTTGGCAATAACCGTAAGCGTTTCCTGAATAGGTACAGGCAGCTCATTAAAACGTGTAACTACAGGCGGATTATCGATAAATGTATTCTTAACGACATCAATTTCAATTATTTTACCTGCAATTTCCATATCATCTTGGCTTAAATTAAAGGGATCATAGCCTGATCCGCCATCTCCGGTTGTCAAAACAAGTTTTCCTGTTTCAGGTGAAAAGTTTAAGCTATTGACACCATTATGATTTAAAAATGGTCTTCTTATATTAAGCAATGTTCGTCGTTTTTGGGGTTGACCATTCGATTGTAAAATCCATTCTTCAACTGTATCAATATGATTATATTGCGTTTCTCTATTTATCCACCTTAGGTTTAAGGTTCCGGGATCGCACGGGTTAGGCTTAAAAGATTCACCAGGTGCGCTTGGAAGTGCACCTGAACCCTGGGTTCCAGCTACTGAATAATGGAGATAAAACAGACCATTATAATAAAATTCGGGATGAAACGCTAGCCCTAGCAATCCCCGTTCATCATATCCACCACTAGAGATGCCTAGTTTTATGATTCGTGGGCGAATATCCAAAAAAGTTCTTAAAACCCCGTTCCAAATATAATAGATCTCTCCTACCTGGGTTGCAATAAATAATCTTTCAATTGAGTCACCCGGAAGTATAGTTGTTTTCAAAACAGTGGGTAAGTTTATCTTACCTACAATGGGCCGTAAACTAACCTTAACTTTTATCAAATAACTGTACACTCCTTCTAATCATTTTCTTTTATAAGAATATGATTAGAACTGTTTTATTAGTATCAAATTAGTGCCTGGTTCCCATTCGCTGCATCGGCTTTTGAAGTAAAAACGGGCGTCTGCTCGGCCACGTATGTCAGTAGGCTTAAAATAAGCCGAATGGATCGTTCTCATCCACTCAGCTCTTAGGGTTATTTTACAATAATTTGTATAACATCACTTACCGTTGTTCCACTTTCATTCATAAACTCGCCGCGATATTGATAAATGACAGGAGCTTTAAAGTCGATTTTATCCATTATAATGGTGGCTGCACCAACAACAACTTCCCAAGCTGGATCACCGTTTGATCGTACCAATCCGGATGCTGCCGAACATGCTCCATACTTCGTTCATTGCCACTTACCTCAAACACTGCCGCTTTGTCTGTCATCTCGGCATCAATTTCGAAGCGAACGGTATGCTTCCCATTCGGAAGCTCCGGCAAGAAAACATATTGATTCCGATTATGATCATTGTACAGTGTAAATCGATCGACGAGGAAAGGTTCTCCGCCATCCACTGTCACCTTCAGTCTGCCGGAATCGGGTCCCCCGATATCGAACAGCCCTATGTGAGTGCCTGTAAACTGCACCGTGATAGCCTCCCCCGGATCAACAGCTCGCCATAGGCCGGGAAACAACCAATTGTACTCGCGGACCAAAGCTAAATCATCGGGGGTCATATAGGACCATCCTGCCGAAAAATCGGCATGGCCTTCCAGCGGCAGCATAGCGGCATACTCCCAAGGATTGGTCGGGACCAAAGGGTCCTGAGGCAAGTTATGTTCGACCCTTCCCACGCGACCTCGAAGTTCGCTAATTTTCTCAAACGACCGGGTGATTGTATCCGTGTAAATCTGATGTCCTTCGGGAATTATCGGATGGATCGAATCATGCGTAAAAACAACGGCTCCGGGAATGGACACGTCTGCCCTTGAGGTAAAAACGAGTTTTCCCTCCGACACCAAGTGACTGACCGCTACGCCAAGATGAATCGAAGGAATGCCGTAATAGTCGGCCACATCCTCCTGCATAAGAGCTCCCTTCTGATATTCCCCGGACTGAAATAAGGCCACATCCCGCTCCTTCAGCGTATAAACAAACAGGATATCAATAAACCGACTCCACTTGCGGATCTGACGGACTATTCCTTCGATCCTCGATTTAGACTCGGGCACTCCGCCGTCGTTACCAACAAATTCGACAAACACCAGATCCGGCTGATGCCTCAGCACATCTGTCTCTAAGCGGGCGCAGCCCAAATCCGATCCTGTTCCATCAATGCCTGCATTCACACAGCGGATATCCGCTTTGGGATATTGCCCACGAAGCCATTCCGCCGTCATTACCCGGTATCCTTTAGAACGTGTATTACTACCGCCAAAATAGACTATGGTCACCGTTTCCCCATTTTCCAATTTATGAATTACATTGGGCAGGCCTTCCCTAGTAAATAATTCCTTCATCGCGACTTCACCTGACCTAACTTATCGTTTTTAGGAGCAAACAATTTTACAGCAAACACTTCAAAATAAGGCGAACCATAAGTTGCGCAGAAATCAAACCGTATTCGGGTTACGCCTTTCGCATCCACCTTATGTTTATTCAACGTGAGGTAATTCCCACGGATTTTGATTTCCCTCTCGGTTCCGTCTTCTAAGGTTAAGGTCACGTCATAATCTTGGATAAGGAGCTCGATCGGAGCGTCAAAATGCTCCAAATCCAGCTGCGAATTGAAAACAAGATGGATTTCGTCCAGATGTTTGGGAGCTGCAAACAAGAATTCCAACCATTCCTGTCCTTCCGTACGTTCGGAAATCCAGCCGTTCGGCAGGCCATAAGGTCTGGAGTAGCCATTGATGACATTCTCAGGATCATACATATTCTGTGATGGCAGCAGGTCCTTAAAACAAATGCTCTTATTGAATTTCTTCAACTTGGATGGCACTTCTGGCCTATAATAGAAGCTAACTGCTCCTGTAATTTTCTCTTCATTGCCGTATACGGCAAGGCTAGCGGTACCTTCCAGTACAATGTAAATTTTATCGTCTGCTGGCTTCTTGCAGCCCAAGTCCAACGTAATCCAGTCGTCATGACCGGTTGCAATATCCATGTTGTAGGCTCTCAGCTCGCAGTCGGGAATGTAGTTTTCCTTCCGTTTTCCACCAAACAGCTTCACATGCAGAGTTTCCGAATGTTCGGAAGCATTTTTAATTTTGATCCGTACACTTTCCGCAGAGGCCGTATGAATCGGCAAGACCAAACACAACCCTTTCTCCAAAGGAATAGCTTCGGTTGGTTGATCATTGACATAGCTGCGCTGAGACGAGGCACGAATACTTAATCCGTCAGCGAAGTAAGGATCCAATTTCTCTTGAAGCCCTACAATCGTTTGCCCGTCTTGAAGCAATAGCGCTTGCAGCTCTCCCATATGAGCTTCGACTATCGCTGCGGGGTCTACCTCATATTTCATGCATAACGAAGCAGCCGTTCCAACCGCCTGCCCCATACAACCGCAGGTCGCCATTACCCTTGTAGATCCGAAAGCAACATGGGTAGCACTTATATTGCGACCAGCGAACATAAGATTGGGAATATTTTTGGAATATAAACTGCGGAAAGGAATATTGTACAATCCAGGCACGAAATTCCATGCTGTAGCCGGTCCCTCATCATAGATGCCCTTAGCAGCATGTAAATCCATATACCATCCCCCGACGGATACGGCATCTTCGAAATGCGGCTTTGCTGTGAGATCGTTCTGAGACAACATGTGATCCCCAATAAACCGCCTCGACTCCCGTTTTCCCGGAATTGGACATACATAATCCAAGATGAGATTGTCCACATCATCAAATTCGCCGCTATTTTTGATATAATCCCAAATCCCGTAAACCAATTTCCGCAGCTCCAATGCGATGTCTTCATTGTTTTTGATAACATCCATATGCCCGCCGTACTCCAGCCACCACAATCCGCCAAGCCCGTTGATTTTTCTAGGAAAAGCCCGATGGTTCAAGCCTTTTCTGATACTATCGAAAAAGCTCAACTTTGTAATATCATATGCAAAGCCAGGCCTCTTGTACGGAACGGGATATCCTACATCACGGGCTTGAAAAAGGATCGTGTCTCCCATGGTGTAATGGTCCGCCACTTCAGGAGCCAAGTCTTCCTTGTATTCATGCTTCGCTTCTCTCCCCCATCTGAAGAGAGCACCTGCCTGATATCCAACAACCCCGTCTCCGGAGCAATCGATGTAGGTAGGGCTTTCAAAACGGAATTTTCTTTCGGAAGCCAATTGAAGACCCTCCACCCATTTGATTCTGCCGTTCTCCATTCCCGTTTCATACACGCATGTATTCAGAAATAGAGAAATGTTAGGCTCATCATAGACCATATCCAACAAGACCGTATCCGAAAGTGAAAGCATAAGCTTCTTGTTATATAACGGATTATAGTGGAAAATCTTCATCTTGAGTTCTTCCACCAACCCGCCCTCACGCGCATAATAGGATGGACTGTTTCCGAGATAGGCCGACCCGTTGATATGAACCCTGACTTCGCTGCTGGCGTTCCCACCAAGAACCGGGCGATCATTAATAAGTGAAACTTGTAGCCCTTGCCGTGCAGCAGCAAGGGCAGCGCATATCCCAGCAATACCTCCGCCTACGACAGTTACATCCGCTTTAATAAGCTCCATTTTGATAACCTCCATGATTAGATATATTTATCATGGTAGTCCTTTTGAATCCCGTTTTTTTACATGATTTCGAGAAAAACTCATACAATTTTTTGCAACCTTATTTGGATTCATACCGTGTCATTTTTATCCGATATTGCTTGGGTGTATCACCCGTATATTCTTTGAATAATTTACAAAAATACCCTTCGTTAACAATCCCTACTTCCTCACACAATTCCAATAAAGAATAATCCTGAACATTTAGCAGCTCGAGAGCCAATTGAATTTTTTTGCGGTTGATATAGCTGATAACGCCTTCGTTCATTGTTTTTTTAAATAAGCTGCTAAAATACGAAGGAGCTAAATTCACATCCTCGGCAATAGCCTCCAACGTTAAACGCTGTTTCAGATTTTTCTCTATAAACCGCATAGCTCTCATGATTTCTGCACGATGTAATAGTTGGCCAGCGTGTACATATTCGAATGTGAAGTCGCCAATATACGCTAGCTGCTCCCGAAATGCCATAAATTCTATGGGAAACTCTGCTACATCCGTGGTTGGCGTGTTCCCCGATTTAAATTTCGCAGTAATGTCTCTGTACAAGTCTCGAAGCATAGGTGCCATGATGGACTTATGGATTTTATGATCCGTAACAAATTGGTTTAAATCAGCAAATTCTTTCTCCAGCTCTTCCTTGGAAACCTTTCTTTGCACCCATGTAAGAAAATCAGCCAGTTTCAGCTGAAAGTCCTCCTTTCTGTCATTACGGTAATGAAACCGATGCGCGGGTGTTTTGACTACTTTCTCTGCATGATAATAGAAATCCTCACTCACATTTTTAGCTTCCGTGTAAGCTTGTTTGATGGATTCCCAGCCTCGATGCGGACCGCCAAAGGCTACGGATACCCTTTGATTCAAATATTGATGTAAATGGGAGACGATCTGACTACCCAATGTCTGGCAAGCATATTCCGTATCCATATCACTACGATTATTTTCCCAGGAAAGAAAGCCAATAAAACGATTATCGGATAGATACGTAGCTACACCCCTGCCACAATTCATCACAGTTTCTTCGATTACATTAGTAATCGCATATATCAAAATGTTTTGGTCAACCGCTGAATATTCATTTCGGAAACTTTCATACAGATTCATTTCAACAATAAAGCAGCAATAGTTGGCTTGAAAGAAATGGAACTGCATACGATTGGCGAAATCCGATGCCCGATGAGAAGGTATTTCGCCTCTGATCAGCTCGTTAAAAAATTGCTTGCGGACTCTATATTTATTTTCAAGAACAGATACGTTTAAAGATTGAAATTCCTCTTCTTTTTTCTTAACCTCATCCAAAATTCCGGCTGCCTTATCCAAAGCTCGATCCAAATCCGCTTCCCTGAGCGGAACCTTAACAATGTATTCCAATACGTTGGCTTGGATAGCTCTCTGTGCATATTCAAAAGAAGAATAGGCGGTCAAAAGAATGTATTGGGTATGCGGCAGCTTCGGCTTTAACTGCTCGATCATAGAAATTCCATCCATTTGCGGCATGACGATATCGGATATAACGATATCCGGTTTAAGCCTTAAGCTCTCCTCTATTCCCTTTATTCCATTATTTGCTTTTCCCACTAAATGAAATCGTTGATCCTTATTGGAGAGCTCGCTAAAAAACAGTTCCAATCTTTGAATGATTAGATCTTCATCGTCAACGATGAAGCAGGTGTAGTCTCTCACCATTATGCATCTCCTTTAAACAAACCTGCCGGGAATACGGCGCGGACACGGGTTATTTCCTTAGGTATGCTTATGATTTGTAGCCCGAACTGTTCCCCGTAATGAAGTCTTATTCGACCATGAATATTATTTAACCCGATTCTTTTCCTTTTTACTTCCAAATCACTCGGTTCTGAAATTAAAATATGCTTTATTTTATCCGTTGGAATTCCCTCGCCTTGATCAACTACTTCTATCATGACGATGCCGGCCTCCCTGTACGCATGAATAGTAATAGGGCCTTCGATCCCCCCTCCGTTATAACCATGGAAGATACTATTCTCCACAATGGGCTGCAGCAGCATTCGAAAAACCGGAAAATCCATTAACCCTGCTTCGATATTCTCAATCAAGTGGAAGTTCCTGTTATAACGGATGTTCTGGATCGCGATATAGTCCGATACATTTCGCAATTCCTGACGTAGTGAAACCTTCTCCGAAGCGTCGGCTATCCCGTATTCCAATAATGAAATGAGAGACCCGATCACCACATCTACTTTCTCTATTTGTCCGAGGCGTATGACATTGCTGATAGAACCAAGCGTGTTATACAGAAAATGAGGGTTTATTTGAGACTGCAGCACTTGGATTTCCAATTTCCGCTCAAGTTCATTATGAAGCTCCGCTCGCCGAATCAGTTCCACAATTTGTTGCAGCATACGGTCAAATGCCCGGGAAAGATCGCCGAATTCATCGTTACGGTCAATGGTGATTGTAGTTGTCATATCGCCTTGCTCGACCCTTTTCATTTTTGTTTTGAGGTAATAGAGTGGATTTCTTATATATTTGGCAATAAAAAAGGAAATGAAAAGACTTAATAGAAAACCCGCAACTAGAAGCCCGAAATAATAGGTTTCCAATCTGGACAACGCAGCTTCCATTCGAGATTCATCGTTAATCGAGATGATGGACCAATTGAATTTCTCAGTAGGCTTCTTCAAAATGGAAACCGGTGCTCCTTCTTTGGTTTGCAGTTGAAGGCTTGTTCCACTCGTATTAAGAATCTGTTCCGCCGAGGTTTCCCCAATTGAAAAAGTATGGTCCTGCACATCTAGAGGTCCTCTATTTTCCGAAAACCCGGTAATAATTTTACCGGAAGCGGTAATAAGCGCCAGATTCAAATGCTCTTGTTTATTAATCTTGAACAAGGTATCCTCAATCGCTTTAAGGTCCAAATCTACAGCAACAACCATCGGATCCGGTGAACCGTTCAGATATCGAACCATCGTAACTGTCCAGCCGGAATACTTAGATTGATAAGGCTCACTCACAATCGTAGTTAATTTATTCATGCTTGCCTCAGAAAACATAGGCAATCTATCGGGCAAAGGCTCATCAAAAATTCGCGTAGGCGTACTGCCGCCAATTATAGATAAATCATCCTTTATCAGGTAAATGTTACTCACATAATTGCTATTGAGCTCATATAGTTGCAATAATTGCTTTTTTATCACTTCTGGATTGTTCATGTTTGCTTTCACCGAGGTTTCGAACGAGAACAAGATCGTCTGAAAAGACGAAAAGTTAACCGTCAAATACTGGTCGACTTTGTCCAGTATTTGGTTCGTGAAATAGATGTCGTTCGTCCTTATTTCCTTATGGACATATTGATAGGACAATTGGCTGATCAAGATAATGCAGCTTAATACAAACGCAAAACATATAAGAAATAATTTCAAAGGCAAGCTGATTCTTCTTCGCACCCGACATCTTCCTTTTAACTATGTATTGAACTAAGAATAGCATAGACCAACAAAGAGAGGGGCAACTAATTGCCACTCTCTTTGTTATTTACTTGATTATGCCAGCTTCTTTAAACTGCTTGGTTGCTGTGTCCTTAAATTTCTGCATGTCAAACTTGGTATCCAACGTATTGAGGAAATTATCCCAGTTGGAAAGAGGGTCTTTACCAGTCATAAATTTGACCAGGCTTTCATTAATGAAACGTTGGCGGTCAACTGCCAATGTATCGCTCGGGTCTGCAGTCAATAAATTTCCGGGCAGAGTAGGCCCCACATATTTCTGGTTATTCGTGAAAGCTTCTGCCGTCTTTGGATTCTTGAAGCTGAAGTACTCGGCGTCGTCGCCACGGCGCGGCATTCTATAATGATCGACCCATAGGTACTTTTCTTTCATTTCTTTCGTTAACTCAGAGGTTTTATTTTTGACCTTGCCGTCCACCAGATCCCAATGAATCCCTTTAATTCCATATGCGAAATTCGGGTATGCTTCTTTGTCCGTAAAGAGATATTCCAGCATAGACAGGATCCGAATGATTTTGTCCTTGTCCGCTTTCTTGGAAATGGCCCATGAATTGCCTTGGAACGATTTTCTCTCCACGATTTGATCGCCATAAGGCCCTTTCATCGGAGGAATGACGATCCATTCCGGCACCTCTCCTCCGATTTCTTTCATTTTCTGCTGATAATCCGGTTCCAACCTTCGGGCATCCCTAATCATGAAGCCGATTTTACCCTTATATAACTTTTGGTCCAGCAAATCGGGTGTATTCATCGTCACCCAGTCTGGATCCACAACCTTGGCTTCCATCATTTTATGGATGTAAGCGAGTGCCTCTTTCATTTTGGGATCGATAAAGAGGAACACCGGTTTATTGTCTTTCACTTCAACGGCTGATGGAGGATTGACGCCAAACATCCACATCAAACTATCGAAGCCGTAGGTTAGCAGACTGCCTTCTTTATTCATACCCCCAATGAAACCGTACGTATCGTTTTTGCCGTTCCCGTCCGGGTCATTATTTGTAAAGGCTTTCATAACTTCAAACAGCTCGTCAGGGGTTGTTGGCACTTTCATATTCAACTTTTTCAGCCAATCGTTGCGGATGAAGAGGCTTCGACTGATGCCGTTTACATTATCATAACCTGGAACTGCAATGGTTTTCCCCTGATAGGACATCGCATCCCATGAGTCTTGACCAAAACGTTTCTGCAATTCGGGAAATTGATCCAAATATGGAGTCAAATCTGCAAGAACGCCTTGGTCATAATATTGCGCGAGATCAGCCCGGCTCTTCAAGAAGAGCAAATCTGGAATATCTCCGCCGGCAATGAGCGTATTCAATTTGGTCGTTGCTTGCCCAGATTGAGGAATCATCATATCCAATTCGATATTAACTGCTTTTTCCAACATTTGGCGTTGAATATCTTCTTCACGGGGAGGAATAGGAGCAGCAGCGTTGAAAGTGCCTTGGTTAAACATCGAGATTTTCATTTTGTTCGCAAACTTGTTAGCCTCGGATTGAGTGCTGCTCGAAGCTGTCGGCTTAACTTCTTCTTTTTCCCCACATCCTGACAATAGCGTTCCCAGCCCTACTATAGCAGCCAGAACAGTAAATAAAATCTTTTTACGTTGCATATTGACCTCTCCTTTTGCTTGTATATTATCACGGTTTCCCGTAACAACCTAGGTAGAAATTCCCTTTTCCTTTTAACCTTTAATCGATCCCATGAGCATACCTTTGGTAAAATGCTTTTGCATAAATGGGTAAACGATCAAAATCGGAATCGTAGTCACGACTACAGCAGCCATTTGCACAGCGAACGTACTAACAGTCCCAGAATTGGCGAGCGAATCAGCGTTTTGTGATGCGACGTTAAGCAGGATGTTGCGCAAGATAACTTGAAGTGGCATTAAGTTCGAATCATTAATATAAACAACAGCATCGAAATAACTGTTCCAATGCCCGACTGCGTAAAATAAGGAAATCGTGGCAATGACGGGCATGGACAGGGGTAAAATGATCTTCCATAACGACTGAAGTTCACTTGCGCCGTCTACCCTTGCCGATTCCTCGATTTCAGCAGGCAATTGCTCGAAAAAGCCTTTAATGATCACCAGATTAAATGCACTAATGAGATGCGGAACAATCAATACCCACGGACTATCTAGCAATCCCAGAGAGCGGATTAACAAGTAAGTCGGAATTAATCCTCCCCCAAACATCATGGTAAACACAATGAATAGTAAAAATGAGCTGCGACCCGGCAAATATTTTTTGGATAATGGATAAGCCGCTATTATCGTAAAAAACACATTAAGCGCAGTGCCTACAATCGTTCGAAACAACGTAATTTTATATGCCTGCACGATACCATGAGAAAGAAATACTTCTTTATACGCTATAAAGGTAAAGGATTCCGGTATAATAACAATTCCTCTTCTTAACACTTCCGATTCTGGCGTCACAGAAACAGCAAGTACATATAAAAAGGGAAACAAACAGAGTACGGCTAGCACAATTAGAATGAAATAAACGGTTGCTTGCCATACTTTTTCCCCGAATGTCAGATTGATCATATCGATAACCACCTCACCAAATTTGCCCATCGAATTTTTTGGCGAGCTTGTTCGCAGCCAAAACTAAAGCAAATCCGATGACAGCTTTAAACAATCCTACAGCAGTAGCAAGCCCAACCTTCAGACGTTCCAACCCTTCACGGTATACCCATGTGTCGATAATGTCGATCTTCTCCTGGTTAAAGGTGTTGGCAAACATGAATATTTGGTCAAAGCCTGCGTCCAGAATATGGCTTAATTTAAGGATCAGCATCAGAATAATGACTCCTCGAATGCCGGGTAATGTTACATGCCATAGCTGTCTCCACTTGGAGGCGCCATCAATCCGAGCCGCTTCATATAAGCTTGGATCGATTCCTGCTAATGCTGCAAGGTACAATATCGCTCCCCATCCAATATCCTTCCATAATTCTGATAAGATGATCAGCAGTCTGCCCCAGGCAGGTTCCGTTAGAAAGGAGATAGGTTGAAATCCATTTTCCTTCATAATCATGTTAAAAAGGCCATCTCCTGGGGCTAATAATGCCACCATCAGTCCATAAACAATGACCCATGACAGAAAATGGGGCAAATAAGTGATCGTTTGTACGATTTTCTTAAACCATTGGGTAGAAACTTCATTGAGAAGCAAAGCAAGTAAGATGGGAGCGGAGAAGCCGAACAATAACTTGTACAGCGAGATGATAATCGTATTTCTCATGATGTCCCAGAAATAAACGCCGTTAATAAAATCTGCAAAATTTTTCAATCCCACCCACGGGCTATCCCATAGTCCCAAAGCCAGGTTGTAGTTTTTAAAAGCAATAATGATTCCCGCCATAGGAATGTATTTGAATACGGCAAAGTAAACTAATGCCGGGAATAAAAGAGCATACATCACTTTATGCCTTTGTATCGTTCTTATCCATGAATTCCGCTTTTGGGGGAGGGGAATGGCGTCCGATGCCAATTTCGCTTGCATATCATCACCTCGTCTTTATTTATATTTGTATAATAACATCCACCTATCGGATAAATTTCTGTAATTTCAAGAATTTCTTATAAGATATTAAGTAAGTGGGCCTTGGATAATTCCAATACAATAAGCATGAAAAAAACGGACAGAGTGACTGTCACCATTTCTAGGTGCTTTCACCTTGTCCGTAAATTTTTTTCGTATTTACTGGAATCCATAATATAAAAGCCTATAAGATTATCATTCAGCCGCTCATTGATATTTCAATTCATTTGTTACCTCTATTTAGCTTAAATTTGAAGGTTTGACAAAGTACAATAATTCTTTTACTATACCCATATGGGTATATAACCACGCCTTTTTACATACCCTACTGGGTATAATGTGATTTTATTAACATATTTTCAGTCTACTATCGGATGGAGGAAATCAAATGAGTAAAAAGATTGTTATTGTAGGTGGCGTCGCTGGGGGTGCTACGGCAGCAGCGCGGTTAAGACGTTTGGATGAAGAATCTCACATTATATTGTTTGAACGTGGGGAGCATATTTCTTTTGCCAACTGTGGCTTGCCGTATTATATTGGCGATGTTATTCAAAATCGTGATGCTTTGCTTGTTCAAACTGTAGAAGGCATGTCGAAGAAATTTAATCTTGATATTCGAAATCGAAGTGAAGTCACCTCAATTGATCGCGATCGTAAGGTGATTCTTGTGAATAATCTCAATACCAATGAGACTTATGAAGAAAGTTATGATGTTTTGATTTTATCCCCTGGCGCGAAGCCTATGAAACCGCCTATTCCAGGTATTGAACAAGCAGAAGCTTTGTTTACATTACGAAATATTCCCGATACTGATCGGATCAAAAACTATGTTGATCACCATCAACCTAAGACGGCTGTTGTAATTGGCGGTGGATTTATTGGTGTTGAAATGGCTGAGAATCTGCATGAACGTGGAATCCATGTGTCGCTCATCGAATTAGGCAAGCAAATCATGACTCCCGTGGACTATGAAATGGCTGCAATCATTCAACAACATATGGTAGATAAAGGGATGGAGCTTATTTTAGAAGATGGTGTCCACCATTTCGAAGCACAAGGTAAAAAAGTCGTATTAAACAGCGGAAAAGCGATTGATACTGATATGGTGATTCTAGCGATCGGTGTTATACCAGAGAACAGCTTAGCAAAGGACGCAGGATTAGAACTTGGTGTACGCGGTACGATCAAAGTAAACGAGACGCTGCAGACGGCAGATCCAAGCATTTACGCAATTGGTGATGCCATTGAAGTAACCGACTTCATCAATGGGCAGCCCACAATGATTCCGCTTGCATGGCCGGCAAACCGCCAAGGACGTATCGTCGCAGATCATATCTATGGTCGTAAAGTGCGTTATCCTGGTACGCTTGGAACATCTATTGCGAAAATTTTTGATCTAACGGTTGCAGCAACAGGAAACAATGAGAAAACATGTAAGCTCCAAGGCATCGATTACGAAGCAATTCATATACATCCGAATTCCCATGCGGGGTACTATCCAGGAGCAACGCCAATCTCTCTGAAACTGATCTTCGATCCTAATTCAGGTAAGATTTTCGGAGCACAAGCGGTAGGACGTGATGGTGTAGATAAACGAATAGATGTGATCGCTACCGCCATTAAAGGTGGATTAACCGTCATGGATCTGCCAGACCTAGAGTTAAGCTATGCTCCTCCCTACTCTTCAGCGAAAGATCCGGTTAATATGGCAGGATATGTTGCATCAAATATCGTGGAAGGCGATACGGAGATCGTCCAATGGCACGAAATAGATGAAATCGTCGCTCAGGGCGGTCTATTAGTTGATGTTCGTGAACCCATCGAACGTGAAATGGGCAGTATTCCTGGATCGATCAACATTCCGCTAGGAGAACTCCGAGACCGACTAAATGAATTACCGAGAGACACGGCGGTGTACGTATCCTGTCAGGTAGGCTTGCGTGGCTATTTGGCAACACGGATCTTACAACTGCATGGCATTCGCGCGATCAATGTCGATGGAGGATATAAAACGTATTCAAGTGTAAAATGGCAAGTGACGAAGACAGATGATACACCAATCACTGATAATGGACTTCCCGAAGTTCCTGTAAACCAAGTCGTAAAAACAAACTCCATTCCTGATTCGATTAGCATTCAAGTCGATGTATGTGGTCTACAATGTCCTGGTCCAATAATGAAAGTGGCTGAGAATATGAATCGAATGCAGGTTGGAGATGTTCTTGAAATCAAAGCCACTGATCCTGGATTTAGCAAGGATATTCAAGCATGGTGCAAAAAGACGGGCAATATGCTGCTATCCACTACCTATGAAAATAACGCGGCTGTTGTACGTATTCAAAAGGGTTCTACAGAGGTCGTAAAAGGCGAATGTTCGCTCTCATCCCCTGCCACTAAAGACGGAGCTACCTTTGTCGTCTTCAGTGGGGAGCTTGATAAAGCAATGGCTTCATTCATTATTGCTTGTGGTGCAGCAGCGATGGGGAAAGAAGTAACCATGTTCTTCACCTTCTGGGGATTAAATATTCTTCGAAAAGAACAAGCGCCGTCTGTCGAAAAAGAACCAATGGAAAAAATGTTTGGGATGATGATGCCCAAAGGTGCATATGCATTGCCTTTATCCAACATGAATATGATGGGCATCGGTACAAAAATGATGAAGAATGTAATGAAACAGAAGAACGTCGATGACATTCACACGTTAATCAACAATGCCCAAGCAGCAGGTGTTCACTTTGTAGCTTGCGCAATGAGCATGGATGTGATGGGCATCAAGCCTGAGGAATTAATTGATGGGGTTGAGGTTGCTGGTGTAGCTACCTATTTAGGTAAAACAGACGATTCAAATCTGAATCTTTTCATTTAATCCACAAGTTGTTGCAAAGAAAAAGCTTGATGTAGACTATATATCAAGCTTTATCCTTTTGCTCTTTCACCATCTTAGACTTACCTTAGTGGTTACTCTAAAAAAGCGATACAAAAGTGTCCCTACCATTCTTTGGATTCAATTTTGTAGTTGAGAAACTTTTTTAGACCACAAACAAAAAGTTTGAAAAGCAAAAAAACGTTTCTCTAACAGGCTGCCGATTGTGCCGGTAGCCTGTTCTCAATATGCTAACATTCAATCTTCTTTCAGAACGTACTCCTCTCCAAAGAGCTCCATGGTCACGTCCCGGTTGATTTTAAGCTCTCCATTCCAGGCCGCCCATGGCATCTCCATATCCGAACGGCCTTTTGTATTTGGAAGCTTTTCTTCGTGACTCGTCATATATTCAAATTCCGTCCACGTACTGAAATGAGTCTGGACAAACAAATTTGGAATGACTCCTGTTACAGCGAGCGAATTCAAAATCCCCCGCCGCACATATTTGTTTTTCGGCATGATTTTTTCCGCCGTCAGCCGCTTTTCGAATTCACCCGGAGTTTCGTCCGGCCCCGAACGCGCCAAGCTGGCCAATAAATTCCGAAAAACGTCGATATCCTCCTTCGTCGGTTTAATTGGACGCTGCTCTGCCAACTCCTTAAGGTCCAGGAGCGCACCCCAAGGGCTTGAGCCATACATGCCTCCTAAATAAAGGGCATAATGAAGGTATGAAGTGTTTTCCCAAAAGCCGTCTTTCTTATTTTTCGAAAAGGAACATATTTTGCAAGCCGCATAACGATCTGCCGCCAGATACTCATGTTCCGGGATGTTCTGCATGGTATAATAACTGACCAACGGGGATAGCCCTCGGGGATAACTTCCGCCAATTCCCGCGATAAAGCCATCTGTGAAGCGTTCACGATTTAAGCGTTTGTCCTGTCTTAGCTGTATTAACTCCTTGACGCATGAGTCATGGGAAAGCCATTCCAACTGGTTGACAGGCCAATTCATTTCTTTCAGCAGTTCTTTTTCCTGATCCGTTAATGAGTCTACTTTGTACAACCTCACTCCCCGTTCAAGATCGTATTCTGAATTGGTTGAATGATATAGTTTCTTGAGCATGCTCATCTTCTTTTTATCCATACCGGTTATGCCTCCATACTTTAGAGATATTTTTTATACGTTTCTATGGAATGGAATATAAATATTCTCAATAAATTATTGACCACCAAGATTATACACCATGTCACCTTATGATGAAGCAGGTATTCCCAGCTGCTGCACGTAATATCGATGTGCAATTTCCGCAATGAGATCCTGGTCTTCCCAGAATCTCTTATCAAGCTTATCCAGTCGTTCTGCCTCTTCCTCGGTAAGAAACTTTGGAATATCCCAGAGCTGAGTGAGGCGGTTGTCTTCCGATAAATGCTTGATGCAGGCATATCCGGACTGGACGATTTCGAGCGCATGGACCGCCCCGATGGCTTGTAGTGCTCATAGCTGGATATATTTGACGTCTAACTAGAATACAGGGAACAATAGGTGTGTGCAAAGTTCCCCGCCAGCAGATCTTCCTTCCGAATATAAAATTGCAGTTCTCCGGCATCCCACCAGCAAAACCCGACCTCCTGATCCGAATCTAGCGCTAGCAGCAAAAGCGTATCGCGGACTTCCTGCTCTGCCTTGTCAGAATCGCCGTTCAAATGCGTCGTTATCCGCTCCATGGCCGCCTTCACGGAATAGTTGTATTCCTCACCTGTCAACAGCCGAAGCGCTGCTATGTATTCGCAATCTCCATGCTGAGTTGCCGGATAACCGAACAAGACCGCAAGGTCGCTTGAGTTCCCTCCGGTCAACTCGAAGCATAACTCTTCATATAACTCGTAATCATGCTCACCATCCTCCACCTGCTCGTAATCCACATAGCCGTAATTTGGCGGCTCAATCGTGGCTCTGACATTCACCCGGTAACCGGCAAATTCCTCTTCGAGCGCAGTCACTTCGGGTGAAGGGCGACGCTGGGCTTCTTGCAGCTTCTCCTCTTGTATATACAGCACCTTGTGTTCAATATGATAAGAAGGTTCATCCACCCCAACGAAAAAATAAAGCATGCCTCCCGCTGGAAGCAGGGAAGACTCATCAGACGCCAGTTCACGCAGATGCAACTGGGCCAGGAACGTCATGGGGGTCCCGTTAGAATCCAGCGGCCATTCCACGTTAGGCGGCAGATCCGGATCGCCCCCTATGCGGGAAGGACATATATCCTTGTAATTCTCCATCTCTTTCTTGGACAAGCGAATGCCTTGGCGCACAGACTCCTTCAAATAATCCATCGCGTGTTCGAACTGATGTTCACGAACAATTAGCTGGAGCTTTTTCTTATTCTTCTCGCTTAACATTGCCTTCACCTTCCTTGCTACTTGAGTATTCTTTTAGTATTAATCCAGTATGATTCATTCCCCAAGATCGTTTATTCATGTACACAGCCATTTACTGATGTTACAATTTGTAAAGGTAGAAGTTACCCGTAATGAGCTCTAATCGGGTGATGTTGAAATCCTATTATCCAAAATACTGGAGGAGCGTATGTTATTTATTCTTTTGATGGCGGGAGCCATCGTGAATGGCGTTTTATGTGCCTTTGTAGGTTGCGCGGTTTTTATAGGCTTTGTATTCTTCCTAATTGGATTACCTACTTCCAAGTCCTCGACAAAGTGGTCATCACCGGACCTGATCAAATTTACACTCACGGTTTTTTTGACTTTGCTAGCTTTGATTATGTATATGATAATGACAGCTTGGAACGCACGAACCGGAGGAACATTGGCCTTTTCCCATCCAGTTTCAACTGATGCCTACATGGATCAGGCCAAGAATCTGGTACTTTGGGGAACCGTACAAGGTGCCTTCTCGCTCCTTGCTTTTAAATGGCTGTTGCCTAGTTTAATTGGGAAACTTGTAATAATAGATAAAAAGCATAGATGGGGAATTTCAGCCGGAGCAATATTGACGATCGCAGGCGGCAGCGCCGCGTGGCTGGCGTCCATGTAGCCCTTAGCTACCGGGAATGGGGAACCGGTCCGGCGGATGTATAGGGCAACTGTTCTACCGGTTCATGGCCGCATCCAGCTTCAACCTCACCTCGTCCACTCCTGACTCGCAACTGGTCTCCTCGGCGGAAACAGCAGAAATCTGCAGGATGGAGTCCTCAGGTCATTTCCAAAGGGTTAACATTTAAAGCGCCAACAGCTGCTCCAATCCTTCTTTTAGTGGCGGTTGTGCCTTTTGGGCTGCTCCTACAAGTTTCTTCATGCTCCCGAAAATCCGGCACACTACCAGTTCTCGTTCATAATTCTCTTTGTCTTTCAGCGCCTCGAAGAGCGCCTCGGCAAGCTCAGGACGATCGATGGTTAGATTCTTGACCAGTCTGCCTTCCTCATTCCCTCCCAGCAAAATAGATACGATCACCAGCATATGCTCTGCCTTTACGCCATGCGCCTCAATAAATGCCTCTGCATAGCCATCCTGCACCATTTGATGCTCCGTATCTACCAGTTCCATATAGCGGCAGACCAGTGGAAAATAAGCTTCGCTGTACAAGCCGAGGCCCATTACGGCATAAGTGCCCGGCATCACCGATTTCTCGCCCGGTTCCACATCCCGGTACCACGCGAACTCTTCCATAGCTGTATCCGCATATTCTGCTAGCTTGGGAAAAAGGTTAGGGTAGCTGAGCGCATTGGCAAAAAACTGATGCAGCTTGGACTTCGCCAGTTTTTTCACAGGAAGGAAGTACTTCTGGCTGCTCTTCAGCTTTAGCTGGTAACCTTTGGGAAATTCTTGTTTCAAAAGGTCGATCATATAATCCAACGCTTCTCCATAAGCAAGTTCCTCTTCGGAGAGAATACGGATTTCTATCGTTTGTGTTATATCGTTGTTCCTGCCTTCCACCCGCTCTCCTCGATATGTACTTGCAAATTTTCCGCTGCCTATTTTCAAATAATCTGCTGCCTGCTTGGAACCCAATTGGACCGCAAGTTCCAGGTACTTCTGCCGGGTATCCGGCTCGGTGAAGCCGATCTGTAGGGCCGCATAAAGAAAGAAATCCAATTCTCCGACATCTACGGAAGGATGAACCGGCTCCTCCTTCAAAATCCACTCGATTCCATAATCACCGGATCGGGTAAAATGCTGCTGTAAAAAGTGGTCTTTCGCCCAACTGTTAAAGGCCAAAGTATACTTTCTGATCCAATTATTTTTGCGCTCTTGGTTCTTATTTAGCTTGCCTGTGAGGCGACGGATCAACGGATCAATCTCTTCCGTATCCTGTTTCATCAGTTCAGGATTGACCAAATGTTGGGCGAAAAAGAACATATCATTCTCTCCTGGCAACACGGGCAGATCAGGAAGAATCTTCGTCTGAATAAAATGATCCAGCGTCTTTTGGAGTTGGATCAACTTGGGCTCATTTAACAGCTGCTTGTTGAGCGTTAATTTCGACTTCTCCCACTCAAACTCAAATACAACTTCAAACTTATAGTCAAAGAAACGAGTCCCCAGTTCCACCGAGCGGAACAGGCCATCCACAAGTCCGCACAAGGCAGGAAAGAACTCCTCAGTCAGAAGTTCATCGGTCAACTCCGTGATGTAAGTATCCGCTTTGAACTTATATGAGCTGTCACTCCAGGAGAATGGCTCGTAGACATCGATATGAACTTTCCCTTCTGCCCAGGTAAACTTGCCTTTTCTCCACGCCACTCGAAGGTAGCTTTTGACTCCAGCTTGCAACCTGCTTTGATCCTTAAACTCATTGATCCTTTTGCTTTCTTTTGCGTAAATCGTAGTGATTTCCTTCCATACCTCATTCAGAAAAGCATCCACAGCCTGATTCAACGTCTCTCCTCCTAATATCGTACATAAAAAATAGACATTTCCGTCAATTAAAAACGGATGTCCATATATCATGTGTAACACTATATGAAATTACAGTAGATTCATAGGTTCGTCAATGAAACTTACAATTTTTTTGCATCAGCTCGGTGAGAATGTCATGTAGGAGTTGAACGCCATTCTTTTTATTCATTTCTATAAAAAAAGAATGGCGCTTTTTCGTAAATTAAAAAGTTATTTTAATGTCTTTTTTACAAACAAAATAAAAATTAACAGACCAATAAAACCAGATACAGCACAAAGAAGAAATAGCATTTGATATCCCATGAGCTGTGAAACAAATCCTAGTAAAATAGCACCTAAACCAATCCCTAAATCAAAAGCAGTAAGGAATGTAGCGTTCGCTACCCCTCTTTTCTCTGGTGGAGCTAATCGTATAGTTGCTACTTGAAGAGCGGGTTGTGCTGATCCGAATCCAATTCCGTACAAGATGGCTGTAATAACTAGTCCAACAAGCCCTTCTGTCATTGTTAGGACTAATAGTGCGACTATCAGTGTCAAAAGTGCAGGGACAATAAGGAATCCTTCTCCATGTTTATCAGATATCTTCCCTGCAAACGGTCTAATTACTGTAAGTGTGATAGCATAAACTAAGAAAAAAGCACCAGCATTAACTTGGATTTTTGCTGCAAACAGTGGTAAAAATGTTGTAATGCCACCAAAAGTAAAGGATAGGAAAAATGTAACAATAGCTATTGGTAAGACTGTTTTTTCAAAAAAAGATATTGGTTTTTTCGATGTATTTTGAACCGTTGGTATTTTTGTACCAAGTGCAAATATTAATGCAATAATTGCTAATGCTGTGCATAGAAGAAATAGATAATGAAATGAAAATGATTTTACTACCCAAAGACCTAATATTGGTCCTAAAGCCATACCTAAAGTCATTGCAAGTCCATACCATCCCATTCCTTCTCCACGACGAGATTGTGGAATAACATCAGTCACAGCCGTTCCTGTCGAAGTTGTAGCAACTGCCCAGCTGATTCCATGAAGGATACGTAATATCACTAAAAATATAACTCCTGTTACCCAATCATAAAAATACATTGTAATTGCAAAAAACAGTAGTCCGCTAATTATAAATACCCGTCGACCATACCGATCCATTAATCCTCCAATAATAGGACGGAAAATTACTGCCGATATTGTAAACACTCCAATAATAAATCCAACCTGAGATTCACTTCCACCTAATTCTTTAATAAACATAGGCAGTGTTGGCATTAGTAAATAAAATCCACTAAATAGTAATAACGATGTAATCGTCAGCATGATATAGTTTTTGGTCCATAGACGTTCCATTGTAAGGTAATCCTTCTTTCTATTGATTTAATAAGTAGCGAGATAAGCGAATAAAAAGCAGTACCACCGCTATATAAGTGTTGGTACTGCTATGTTGAGTGGCAAGTGTTCTGTTAATTAGAACGTACTTGCAACTTTAACCGCTTTTTCAAGCCCTGAGGCAATAATTTCTTCTGCTTTATCTGGGAATTGGTTGTGACCTTCAATTACTATTTTTTCTATATCTTTTGCACCGAAGAAGCCTATCATACTTGCTACATATTTAACAGCCATTTCCATTTCAGCTGCTGGTCCTTTGGAATATACACCGCCAGTTGCGTTTAATAATGCAATTTTTTTATTTCCAATAAGACCTACTGGACCCTCCGGCGTATATTTAAATGTTTTACCCGAGCGATTTAAGTAATCAATATATGTGTGTAGTACAGCTGGGACCGTTAAATTCCATAACGGGAAACCAAATACAACTTTATCAGCTGCAAGAAATTGATCTAAATATTTATCAGCAACAGCTACTGCTTTTGCTTCCTTTTCTGTTAAATCAAGTCCTCTACTAGCTTTAAAACTGCCATCAATCATATCTACTCCTACATATGGCAATTCTTCCTTGTATAAATCAAGCTCTACCACTGTATCATTTGGATGTGATTCTTTATAACTCGCTAAGAAAGCCTCATACAATTTCACACTAACCGCCTGATCTGCTGGACGATTGTTTGCTTTTACAAATAAAACTGTTGTCATTTTCTTTTCCTCCTGTTAATCATTAAAAAGAACATTCTATTTCTTTTATAACAAAAATAATATAGTCAACTTGATTGACTACATTACGCATAGTACAATGGAATTTAAATAAAGTCAAGTTGATTGACTATATTCAAGGAGGTTTTATACATGAATCATCAAGTATTTAATGAATTAGATCTTACAGCGCTTTTGTCATTATCCTTTAGTGCATCAATTAATGAACTACATGACAGATTGAGTGAAATGGGATTTGAAGATATTAGACCTGCACATGGTTTTATGTTTAAATGTATTACTCCTAATGGAGCAACAGGTATAGAACTAGCTGAATACTTAGGAGTTACAAAACAAGCTGTGAGTCAAATGGTGGATTATCTTGAGAAAAGTGGTTATGTAATGCGCCAGACTCATCCCACTGATAAGAGAGGAAAAACTATTGTCTTAACCGAACGTGGCTGGTTAGTAATGAAAGCAAAAGAGGAGATAATAGCTGAGATAGAACAGCGCTGGATTGAAAACATAGGTGCTGAACGAATGCAAATGCTCAAAGAAGATTTAACAAAATTAGTTTATGAAGCAAATGAAGGTAAATTATCATCGAGGTTAAGACCTGTCCTGTAAATATAGAATTAACCATACGCCCATTATTTAAGAAACAGCGGCGGACTAGGACTCAAAAATAAGTCTTAGACTGTCGCTGCTATTATTGTGCTACCACTAATCGTACTCGGGGCTGGAAACACGATCTCGACAATGCCTCTCTCACCTTGCATTTGATTCACTCAACCTTTTTTACCAAATATATAAGTGGCTATAGCTTCGTACATTGGCTTTTTCTGCAAATGACTTTGATAAAGCTTAATCTCGTTAACCGACCAGTTTATGATCAAATCTGTGGTGTCAGGATAGTATTTCTCCAATGAAGTTGATAATGGAACTTTCCCATTATAGCGGCGCGCTATTGTTAAATGAGGGCTAAAATTTCGCGTTTCTTTTGGAAAAAGTTCCTCCAAGCTATCATCTATTTTAATGTGCAAATTTAATAGTGAATTCAGATCGCCTCCCACACCAGCCCACAAAATACTTGGTGCGGCTTGATTACCAAATATCCCCCACCCTTTTCCAGTTAATTCAAATGGACAAGTATTTTCAGAAACGTCAACGAGTATCTTTTCAATCTGATGCAATTGACTCACTGATGTATCACCTAAAAATTTCAACGTAACATGATAATCTTCAGGGTGTGTCCATTTTTGAAAAGGCAGGGTTGATTGCAGCGCAATGGATTGTTCAGTCAATTGTTCTCTCCATCTTTCTTCGATAGGAATTGCGATGAATAAGCGTAGTGATTCGGTACTCATTTTTTGCCCCCTCATAATTAATTTTCAATTCTAGTTTTCCCTAGGATTGAAGGAATTAATTGTAATCAAGGGCTGTCACAATATAGGCCCCATCAATAAAAGAAACCTTGAAAGGCATGAAGCCAATCAAGGTTACATAAGCGAAAGGCTGCCGATTCTGCTGGCAGCCCTGGTTTAGCATATATAAGTCTAACCTTAAATATGTTCTCCTTGTCATGCTAAGAAATTACGAATCCCATACATTACTAAAGTGGAATTGATGATTACATCAAGTATCTTCCCGTGATCGACTGTTCCGAATGAATGATCTGCGTAGGTATACCCTCGAAGACCACCTGGCCGCCCTTGCTGCCTCCGTCCGGTCCCATATCGATGATCCAATCCGCTTGACTGATCACATCGAGGTTGTGCTCGATGACGATCACCGTATTGCCGGCATCCACGAGGCGGTTCATGATCTCCACAAGATGACCGATATCCGACATATGTAGGCCAGTCGTCGGCTCGTCCATCACGTACATGCTACCCTTCTTATGCAGTTCACTTGCAAGCTTAATGCGCTGGCATTCCCCGCCCGAGAGCGTGCTGAGCGGCTGACCTAGTGTAATATAGTTCAGCCCTACATCACTCATTGCCTGGAGCTTGCGTACAACCTCTTTAAGTTGGAAAAAATCCAATGCTTGCTCCACCGTCATCTCCAGCACTTCTGCAATTGACTTGCCGTTCAGCTTGTACGCAAGCACCTCTTCCTTGAACCGTCTACCTCCGCATACTTCGCATGGCAGCTTCACGCTCTCGAGGAATGCAAGGTCTGTATACACAACACCTAGCCCTTGGCAGTTCTCGCAAGCCCCCTTGGAGTTGAAGCTGAACAAGCCTTGATTGACCTTGTTCGCGGAAGCAAACGCCTTGCGCACATCATCCATAATGCCCGTGTAGGTCGCGGGATTCGAACGTATTGATGCTCCTACCGCCGATTGGTCGATGACGATCGCATCTGGATGCTGGCTAAGGAATACTTCGTTAATCAGTGTACTCTTGCCCGACCCGGCGACACCTGTAACGACTGTCAGCACTCCGGTTGGAATATCTACACTCACGTTTCGCAGGTTGTGGAGTGTGGCATCCTTGATAGAAAGCTTGCCAGATGGCTGTCTGCATTCGTGCTTCAGCTGAAGCGGCCGCTTCATATGGGTGCCTGTCAGTGTACCTGCCTCCAGCAAGCCTTGGAAGCTTCCTTCATACACGATGTTACCGCCGCGGCTGCCCGCGTGAGGCCCGACGTCGACGATATGATCCGCCAACTTGATCACATCGGGATCATGCTCGACGACAATCACAGTATTGCCCTTGTCACGTAGTTTCTGAAGCAATTCATTTAATCGATGTACATCACGGGGGTGCAAGCCAACGCTGGGCTCATCGAAGATGTAAGTGACATCCACCAGACTGCCGCTCAGGTGCTTCACCATCTTGACGCGCTGCGATTCGCCGCCGGACAATGTATCTGTCTCACGGTCCAGCGTCAAGTAGTCAAGTCCGATATCCACCAAATGCTGCAGCCTCTCCGTCAGCGACTTGACGATCGGCGCGGCGACAGGAGCGTCAATCTCCCGAATGACGTGAATGAGCTGTCCGACCTCCATGGAGGACAGCTCCGCAATGTTGAGTCCATTGATCCTACAGCTGAGCGCGGCCTGACTGAGTCTTGCGCCGTGGCAGCTGGAACAGGGACCCTCGGATATGTACGGCATAACAGCTTTTTGTGTACGCTCGGACTTTGTCTTCACATCCTGCTTGATGTATTTGTTGGTAAACTTCTCAATGACGCCTTCCACTGTAATATTCGTTGCCATACCGGCGAAATCCATCTTCACTTTCCTTGCCTTGCCGTACAGCAGTTGCTCCAGGTCCTCATCCGAATAATCGCTCAGCTTCTTGTCGAGATCGTAGGACCCCGACTGCACGAGCATGTTCCATTCCCAGTCGTTCACCGAATAACCCGGCAGCATAATTGCCCCTTCATTGAGCGATATTGACATGTCCACCGCCTTGCTCATGTCGACGCCCAGCCTGCGACCGATCCCGTTGCACTCGGGACACATGCCTTGCGGATCGTTAAACGAGAACATGTGCGCTTGTCCGACATAGGGTTGACCCACTCGGGAGAATAGAAGACGGAGAATCGGCGAGATATCGGTAATCGTGCCCATCGTAGAATGGGATCCGCCGCCTAGCCGCTTCTGATCCACAATAACAGCCATGCTCAGGTTCTTGATCGCGTCCGTATCGGGCTGTGGAACACGGGGCAGAAAAGTGCGCACGAACATGCTGAAGTTTTCATTCAGCAATCGAGTGGATTCTGCGGCGATCGTATCGAAGACGATCGATGACTTGCCGGATCCGGATACCCCGGTGAAGATCGTGATCTTCCGCTTGGGAATGCGCAAGGATACGTTCTTGAGATTGTTTTCCCTCGCTCCTGAGATTACGATATACTCCTGATTAGATTCGCTCATGCTTAACATCCTTCCGATCGTGTTAATTTCTACTTATATTCACTTTGTTCCATTCATCGTGCATAGAAAAGTCGGGCAGCCCGAACTTGCACCTTAGAAGATATAAACCGACTGCAAACTACATGCAGCCGGTTTATGTGACTCAGGTCGAGCAGAGTTCAACCATCTTACCCAATAATTTAGCATTGGAAAAGGAGATATTTGAGTACCGAATGCGGTTATTATTTGTGATATAGAATTTATAACATTCGTATTATAAATTCTAAGTATCACCTTAAGAAACGCCCCGTCTTTTAAGACGGCGAAGCCGTTTCTTATTGCAACACCGTTTCAAGCTCGCCGCACCATTTAGTCCAGCCATACCTAGCGCCTTCGAGTCCTTGAGCATTGGCGAATCCGGTTTGTTCGAGATGAAGGTTAACCTTTCCGTCCCCTAAATCCTGCAGCGTCCAGTTGACCGTGTGCTTCTCCCCTCCGCTAGCCCAAGTATAGGACACCCGGTTTGGTGCGTCCACGATAAGCACTTCTCCGTCAATAATGCCATCCCAATATTCGGACGGCTGAGTGCGAAACTGAAAACGGTGTCCAACGACGGGCTTAAAATCATTATCCATCGCTTGACCATTGTGAATATTGACCACCCACTTGGCAAGCTTGCTTGAATCGGTTAATGCCGACCAAAGCTTCTCGATCGATGTCGTATACTGAAAATCCAAAGATAATGTTAAACTCATTCTTCTTCCTCCTCTAATAGTTGGCTCAAGCGCAACATATTCGTGCTCCAGAACTTGCTGTAGAATGCCACCCAATCATTAATTTCTCTGAGTGGAGCGGCGTTTAGTCTAAATCGCGTTTCTCTGCCGACTTTTCGATCAAGTACCAGTCCGGCCTCTTTAAGGATTGTTAAATGCTTGGATACCGCTGTCCGGCCCATTTGAAACTGTGCCGTTAACTCATAAAGCGGTATCTCCTCTGCCTCTGCCAACAGACGAATCAGCTCACGCCTAGTTGGATCTGCAATCGCGTCATACACATCCCGCAACTGTTTGTTCTCGCTCACTCAACACCCTCTCCTAAATATTATTACCAAGGGATAGACGTTAATTTCACAATCTCCTGTAAGTATGCGACTCTTCGGACGTAGCGCCCTCGATGCGAAAATTCCTAATTGGACACCATTTGGTGTCTCTTTAATTATAGGTCACCATTTGGTGTCGTGTCAACAACATTTTTAAACTCCACATTAAAACTGTCAGTCAGCTATCAACTATTGATATTATGCCCTATTTGGCTCCTTGACTACGTGTTAAAAAGCCTCAGCGCGATAATGCTGAAGCTTTAGATCATGACTCAGTTTTGTTGGGTGTCAGGAATGCTTAGTTAATGTCATTCGGTTCTTTAGTTGAAGGAATTTCTTACTTAAATTTATTTGTACAAAAGCAACATAATTATGAGGTGTTGAATATGTCAAAACTAAGTAATGGTTATGCTGCGTGGCTATCTAAATGAGTTGGCTGTATCCCTAATGAGATAGCAGTTTGAATTTGGGCTTCGACTTCGGTTTTCACTTCATATTTTTGTGACTGGTCAATGTTATATGTATTCCGACATTCATCGACATTGTCTTTGTGCATTTCAACGCTGCTTCGTACGCAGAATCAGCCGGGACAGTAATTGACGTGGATATAATGGCATTACTTTGGAACATTTGCACTAAAACCTAATACTTGAATCATATTTTACTACCTCCTTATTTGTCACCGAACAGACCTCTGTGGAAATAAATAAGGGAGCACAACACGGTGTTGAGCCCCCTCTTAAACTAAGGAAAGTATTGAATTATTGGTATTATACACCAAAACTTTGGAAAGTACATAGTCACTCCTATGTCTTGCTTTTACCCGCTTTCACATATTTCAACTGCGCTACGATAATAACGCTGATGATGACGAGCAGAAACCATGAACTGATCTTTCCGAAGCTAACGAACTGCCATATTTCTTGTTGGTTGGGATATTTCCAAGCGCCGAAAAATGTTGCGATGTTTTCTGCCAACCATATGAAAAAGCCGACGAGCAAGAAGGCGATCGTTAGTGGCATCTGGAAAGTTTTTTCACGAACGGTGTAAAATATCCGCGTTTTCCAAAAAACTATGGCCACAAGCGCCATGAGCCACAAGCGAAAATCAGGGATAAAGTGATGGGTGAAAAAGTTCAAGTATATCGCCGAACCTAGCGCTGAGGCAGGTACTATTCCCGGCCAGCGAGTCATATCCATCTTGAGCCGCCTCCATACTTGGCACATGTAACTCGCCACGCTTGCATACATAAAACCGCTGTATAATGGGACGCCAAACAATTTGCTATAACCCTGTTCGGGGTATGACCAGGAACCCATTTGTACTTTATAAAGCTCAAGCGCAAGACCGATGATGTGAAAGACACAAATGACCTTGATCTCGTCAAGCGTCTCCAATCGGCTGCGGTACATCAAGTACTGAACAGCAATCAGCACCAGCAAAATTAGATCGTACCTGTAGATAAACGGGATGTTTATCCATTTGGAGATAGCTAACGTACCGAATATCGCTACTGGGAATATACAGCTCATCGCCTGATGGTAACCGAAATGAAGCAATTGAAGAAATGCTTCGCCATAATGGATTTGGCGCTGCTTCCTTGTTCCAATGCCATTTAGTTGTTCTCTTTGCATTTATGTCTCCTAAGTAAGCTTATAGTTATATGTCAGACCTTTTAACGTTACGAGAATGGGACACAATACCGACTGCGAGCCCAATAATTATACCAAAAGCCACGAGTAAGTAACCTATTGGGATGAGAAAAAATGGTTCTATAAGAATACCGTCTGGACCGATTTTAACACCGATAAGCCAATAGGTAATTAGACAACCTATTCCTACAATAAATAACGTTAAAGCTGGAAGATATTTTAATTTCATAACTAGCCCCTCACAATTGATTATTGGTAACAGAATATCATAAAATTTATTGTTAATCAATAAATAATTATTATTTATTAAAATATATATATCGTTAAATAGAGGTCATTCAAATCGATATCGTCGTTCCAAAAGATAATATGCTTCGTCAAATTAACGAACTTGTGGATTTTACATAGATAACGGGCGTAATGCAATTTCCCCAATTCGTATGTTCAAATTTTTACTGTTAAAAGCCATTTTCGATGTATCAGATGTGGATGTTGTAGAACGTTCAAAATATGATATTTGAATATAATAAGGATGCCGGAATGTTTGTATGTAAGGCTGGGCTTATAGCTGTACGCAAATCGATTGTAACCTTTTGCTTTCTACTGATGAGAGACATTGGGGTTAGCTAAAATAGTTCGATAAATTTACGTGCTGGTTTGGAAAGATATCGTTGTTGAAGCCAAACTAACGCTATCTCTGATTGAAGAGAGGAATCTAGGATATCCAACACTCTAATTTCAATATTACGAAAGGCAGATACTGCAGATTTAGGAAGTATACTTGCTCCAATTCCAGCTTCAACTAAAGAAAGAAGTATATTAATATCTGGGCATTCGCACAAAATATTTGGCTGGAATTCGAATCGTTCACATTCTTCTATAATTCTTTCATACAATCCCTCTCCCTTCGTTCTGTGGACTAGCAATAAAGGTACGTCTTCAATCTCTTTCATTTGAATAGCTTCTTTTGAATGGAAATTTTTCCAATCTTTCGGTACCACAAAAACAAATGATTCCGTTTCTAAAGGAATCATAGAAAGACCTTTCATTTCTAAAGGAAGACGAACAATGGCAAGTTCGATATTGCGGTTTTCCAACTGTTTACTCAATTCAACTGGATCTCCTCCCCGCAGTTTAAATGAAATCATTGGATAGTTTTCATGGAAATATTGAATTCTTTTAGGTAGATAAGAAACACATGAGACAACTATACCAATGGATAGAAAACCTCTGATTCCTTCACCAGCTTCCTTTACTTCTAATATCGACTCCTCAAATAAATTTAAAATATTCTGGGCTTTTTTATATAGAATTTTTCCTGCCTCAGTGAGTTCCATGGTCTTACCATTTCTTTTTCGTTCTAATAGTACGGCACCAATTTCTTCTTCCATAAGTCGAAGTTGCTGACTTAATGGGGGTTGTGCCATGTGAAGTTTTTTGGCAGCACGAGAAATTTGCCCTTCTTCAGCAATCATAAGAAAATAGCGTAATTGTCTTATGTCCATCGTTTACCTCCAATATATATGATTTCGATATATATAAGTAACATTATAGATATTTTCCATATAAATATACAGATGATAATATAAGTAAGCAAATAAAATAGAATTAAAATAACTCATATGGGAGGTGGAAATATTGAATAAACCCCAACTATGGACAAAGGATTTTATCAGTATTGCCATTACTAATCTTCTTGTGTTTACAACATTTTATTATTTGTTGGTTACACTGCCGATATATGCTTTACAAGAATTGCACGGTGCCGTATCTGACGCAGGACTTATTACTACAGTTTTTTTGATTGCATCAATTCTATCACGCCCATTTGCAGGAAAATGGATCGAAAAGTCAGGAAAGTATATCGTTTTTATAAGTTCCCTCCTTCTTCTTTCCACAGCTTCAATTTTCTACTTTATTCCACAATCTATTAGTGGTTTGCTAATTCTTCGCTTTTTTCACGGAATTGGCTTTGGAATGGTAACAACGGCCACTGGAGCAATTGTTGCTGATCTCATCCCGGAATCTCGTAAAGGAGAAGGGATGGGGTACTATGGATTAACGCTAAATCTTGGTATGGCTATTGGTCCCCTTTTAGGTTTGACTGTTATGCAACAAGCAGGGACAAATTTAATGTTTATCATAAATGCATTATGTGCTCTCTTTGCACTCGTTGCAGGATTATTCGTTAAATTACCTAAGAAAACTATTATGTCAGAACGGACAATTGAACGAAAATCAGGTATGAAAATTGGTGGATATTTGGAGAATTCCGCCATTCCTGTATCGCTGGTTTCAGCTTTCTTTGCACTGATTTATTCGGGAATTGTTTCCTTCGTATCCATATATGCTAAAGAGCATAGTTTAGTGGAAGCTTCTGGTTATTTCTTTGTTGTGTACGCAGTGGTCCTTTTAATTTCTCGGCCTTTTAGTGGAAAATGGTTCGATTTATTCGGGGCAAATATTATAATTTATCCCGCTATTTTATGCTTTGCAGTCGGCACGTTTTTATTGAGTGTATCAAATACATCCTTGTTATTTCTTTCATCAGCAGCCCTTATTGGATTGGGTTGGGGAACCATGTTTTCGAGTCTTCAAACCATTGCCATTCAAGTAGCACCTCCTGAAAAGAGGGCATTGGCTACAGCTACATTCCTTTCTATATTTGATTTTGGGTTCGGCTTTGGATCATGTATCTTTGGTATTGCAGCAGCTAAAATTGATTATGGCTCATTATATTTTTATTGTTCATTCCTTATATTAATCGGAATTGGAGTTTACTATTTATTGCATGGTAGAATATCTTCACGTTCTATTGTGAAAAAGGTAAAGAAAGAGATTGATTTTTTAGGGTATTAAAACGCTGACATAGAGAGAGCCGGAATTCCTTGTGAAATGGAAGCAATTTTCCTATTCAATCAAAATGAAGGAAAAAAATGACCAAATTATTAATAGGAGTGGTCGCATCAACTGTAATGCTTGTAGGATTCTACTCCAAAATTAATCATTTATCTAGATTCCTAATCTCCACTAATTCTTGTGGTATAATTTGGTTCCATTGCAACACAAACCCCTAAATTGCAAGCAACAGCTTGTTTTCATAGATAAAATGGTTGGGCAGAAGATGATTCTGACCCAACCCTTTTGTGTCACCCGCAATCCTGTAGAGGACACTGGTGCCGCTATTAAAATATTTTCATTAAGTTAGTATTTTAAAAATCTGTTGTCTCAACGAAAAAGGCCAACCCAATAATGAGGATTGACCTATTAGATCTTGCGAAACAATTACCCTTCCAACACATCCGCGCCCAACTCACTTTTCGATGGTTAGTCGCTAATAAAAAACTTTATACCACTCTATAATAGTTGTAATCAAATTCATCCAAAGACCCTCCCATTCGATTCTGTTTCATTCCACATTGTAAAATACCTTTTTTCCAGAAAAATGATTATGGACACCCTTTTTAAAATAGGGTAGTATGAAGTTAACTTCATGTGAAGCAAACTTCACATAGTGCTATACTGGGGGTGATTTGTTTGAAAAATAGATTTGTAGAGCTTTATTTAATTTCATTTGCAATTCTTACAATGGGGGCTTTTGAAATAATTTTCAATTACTCTAAAGCTTATACTACTGAGGGACTTTACTTAGGTGTTATAAAGTTATTCGCAGGAGCATTGTTGTTAGTTTTCGCAATAACTTCCCACATTAAATATCATACCAAACGTAAACAGTTAGATCGAGAGCTGTCCAAACAGTATGATGAAAGAGATGATTTAATAGATGGCAAAGCTTCACACTTTACCCTCAAAATTTTAATGATTGCGATTTTCCTTATGATGTTTCTTTCGGAGTGGATTCAAATTCCAACAAACACTGCTTTATTTATGATTATAATATTTGCCTCAATTACCAGCGTATTAGCTAAAAAATATTATAATTACGTTCTATAATTAGGAGAACTCCTATGAAAAACAAAATTAAAGAGTTACGTTTAGAACATGGCATCACACAACAGGACTTAGCAGATATAGTAAGTGTTTCTTCAAGAACAATCATCTCTTTAGAAAAACAACAATATAATCCATCTATTTTGCTAGCATATCGAATATCTTCAGTTTTTAACTTATCAATTGAAGAAGTCTTTATATTTGAACCAGATGACAAATAACTAACGGAGGTAAATATATGGCTTTAAAATTATTGCTTATACTTTTTGGAGTAGTCTTGGTTTTATGGGGGAGATACAGAATGAAAACGGATGATGCATACGTAGGAAAGACCCAAACTAGAAAAAATATTTTCAATTTATTATTGAATGGGCAAGCTTCTGGACTAGGACAATTCTTAAGTGGAATCCTGTGTATAATTATAGGGATCATAGCCTTTTTCATTCAATAATTTACAAATCAAAGGAGCTAAGCTGCATGCAGAGTTTAGCTCCTTTTATGATATCGTTACTTTGCCTGAATGTACCCTTCTGCCTTAAGCAGTTCGGCGATCAGAACAGCACCGCCTGCTGCTCCACGTAATGTATTATGGGATAGACCTACAAATTTATAATCGTATATGGAATTCTCACGCAATCTGCCAACCGAAACTCCCATACAGCGCTCAATGTCACGATCAAGTTTCGTCTGCATCTGCAGTTACCATTATATCTGCCACTTTGTCAAAGGTAAGATCCTGCAGCAGAAGCTTAGGTGAGTACCCGCCGTCATTCAATGGAAGTGAGGTCACTTGTTTGGACGATCCATTTTCAATGACAAGCAGCAATTCCTTATTGTATATATCACTTACAAAGGAGTTTCATTTAACATCCTCGAATGACTTCCAACTAACTTCAAAACATCATAATACACACTAAAATAATCCATTATTGTTGATCCATGATCGTGGCAACTCACTTGTTACGTTCAGATTGCGTACTAGTTAATGTCAACGTAAATCTAAACACAGCGTCATCCTCATACCACATCGGGAAATTCGTACCCCATATATTATTATGAAGTAAGAAATGAAAACCTCCATCCAGTGAAGGAACCGTATTGTCGAATTGCAGTAATCTGCCTTCACCTGGTGATACAATTGGGGCATCCAAGGTTTCGATTGTTGCAATTCCATCAGCGCTGTTATAATGCAACCCTGTATTAACGGCGTGAAGATTTCGATTCCCATTCTTTACTACATCATGCGGTGAAATCCTCTCACCCATTTTATCCATTAACCAACGATTCGGATTGTCTGTGTTTAGAGCGAAACTGAACCAGCCAGCCTCTGGCAAACGATTCGCTTGTTTATCAAACCACTTCAAGGTTACTTCGATCTTCTCAAGATGCTTGGGAAACAGCCACTCTATCTCCAACTCAGCTGGAGCTCCTGCTTCCTTTACTGCATGAGATGGCATTTGCAACCGTATCCTAACGATATCTGAAGCTTGATTTCGCTCGACAGTCATCCCCACATTCTGTGGAGAATATATTGCATGAGTAGGCTTTGGCCTATTCAACTCTATTCCCGGTTTGCCAAAGTCACCATCTGACCAAATATAAGTTTTATCACTATTTGATACATATTGCTCAAACCAAGTTTGGTAGTTTTCAGATCCAAATGATTCATAGCGGTATACACCGAGACGATGCTGCTCATTTGCCCATACTTTCCCATTCCGGTCTATTAGTTTTGTGATCGAACCATCAGAATCAAACGCCACTTCAAAGCAACCTAATTGGTTCATTGTCCCAGGGATGATCGCATCTTGAGTTGACAGTTCTGTACTTCGTACTGGTTCTAAGGCATGAAAAGCTTGTCTAACATCCTCTTTCTTATCCTCGCTTAATGCTTCTATCGCTTGATATACAAAATCCCTTTGCTCCTTCCAAGAGCTTTCAAAGTATCGATAAGATTTTTGACGATTTGTAAGAGCTGATAATTGCTCTAATGAAAAGTTGTCTAAATCGAAATCAAATAAACCGATATATAGATACTTCGCTGGGACGCTAGCAAACGTAACAACATCGGCCTCACGAGCAGCTGCAAACAAATCTTTCGAATAATTCTGATAATCAGCTAAGTATAGTTTCTCGTCCATGCCCCAAGTATGCTCAGCAATCAATAATAATTTGTCTGATAAATTATAGTATTCATTCGTATCCTTATGGAGGCGTCCCTGAGAGAGCCACATTGTTCTGAGCCGAAGCAGCTCCCGATACTGTGCCACTTTCTTTGGATCAGAAGCAGCACCATGAATCCATGAATCTCCAATCTCCTCTTCGATGACAGGCAGCTGACTTTTAAAAGGCAACAGCTTCTTGGCGAACGCATCCATAGTTGAAGCCCGAATGACCGCACCTGGATATTGTTCCTGTAAATAGGCAAACTGCTGCTTGACTGCATCGATGGAAGGTGGTCCGTTGTTATCGCCCGTATGTGCGAACACCATTACATCCTTCAGGCCTTCTAGCTCGATCGTGCTCCCATATGTTGCATCATAGTTGACAATTAACTCTGATCCGTCCTTACCTCTCCATACAAATAACTCGGGGACATTCGGAACCTTGGAAGCACCGTTAACGCCAATATGCAAATACTCGATACCGTTTCGTGCCATATGTGGGATAATCGCTCGCGTATGTCCGGGAACATCTGTCATTTTGGCAGCGATTGTTTTCTTTCCATATTGTTGATCCAAGTGCTCAGAAATCGATAACCCATAGTTGAATAAGGAATCATCAAGCAGTTCGGTATGTGTCGTGAAAGGCAGGCCATGCCAGGTGATATAACCACGTGCAATTGCATTCTCCATGATTTTGCGATTTTCAGGCGTACCTTGTCTTAAGTAGCGATCAATTAACCAAGACCCTGTCGTCCAAATAAATTCGGCCGGTTCGTCTAGATCTGCTGCCAATTGCTCTGCTAATTCGATCGCTTTCGGTATAAATTGATCCATATATGTATGAATGACATTTTCGGCTAAATCCGTAAATCCTATATCGAGATGAGTTTTAAATACAACATGAACCGTTTCGATGTTTTTCATTATATTCATTCCTTTACTGATCTTAGTGTTAATGAAGTGAAGTTCCCCATCCTTCCGGTTTGATATTGCTTATCCGAGCTTACAATGGAAGTATAAGAGTAAGCGATATCATGTTGTGGTTGGAATAGTGGAAATATGAGACTCGATCAAGTATGCATAAGATACCGCAAAATGTTATTCTTTCAACCTCCTTTTTCCGAAGTTTTTAATTAAAAGCATGTACACTTTCACTTAGAGTTATCTTATTTTTACCATTGTTAATGTCTCAGGAAAAGTGAATTATATATACTTTTGTGAAAAATATGTATTTTTTATATTTTAAACTATAGGATGTTCAGAACAGAACTGGCATCCATGGAATTAGGATACCAGTTTGCCTAAACCATTTTTTATTAAGAAAGGTTAACTTCGTAGTTGATTGCATCCACTATCCCTTGGATCTGGTGAGGACTCATGGCGCCACCGCTGAACATAGCCAGTGCTCGGACCGGCAGTTCACCCATGATGCGCTGCATCAAGCGGCCCATTGTTTCGTCCCCATCTGTGTTCACCATCGCGCCCATTTGCTGCTGTATCTGCTCGATTATGGCCCTACCTGTATTGGTGGCAGCAATCTCACCAAGGGTAGAATTGAGCGTATATCGATCTCCAGGCTGATGTAAAGCAGGTGGCAACGGTTTACTGTATAAGCTCGCGAAATCTTCATCGGATACGATGAAATCACCGTTCGATAGTGTCGTGTACGCAGCATGCTGCGCCCCCATAGGAGAAACTCCTTCAAGCGTCTTAGCTTTTGGATGTTCTCATCACACACTCTCCATCATAAATTTTCCAATTTCGATCAAGCTGTCTTCCGCTTGTGGAGTCACACCTACCTGATCGGCAAACCCATGGGATAGCCCCTTATACCGCACCGTTTTTACTTTTACGCCCGACTCCTGCAGTTTTAAGGCATAAGCATCATTCTCTATACGCAAAAAGTCATATTCGCCGAACAATATGATGGCTGGCGGCATGCCCTTCAAATCTCCTCGCATCGGGCTCACATACGGGATTGTATCATCGGGTACTCCCAAATATTCGCCTAGTGTGACACTTCCGAGCCCACCGCTAAACATATCCAGTAGCGAACGGATCGTTTTATCCTGAGACGGGGATATTTCATAAACATCTCTGCGTTGCATATGTCCCACCATACCTGCTGCGTCTACACTTGGATATAGTAGTGCCTGTGCCTTCACCATCTGGGTTCCCTCATCCCGGTCCTTCATCGCGCACACCGTAGCTAGGTTGCCACCAGCAGAATCGCCGGAGATACAAATGCGATGCGGGTCACCGTTAAATTCTTCGGCATGGGCATATATCCACTTCAACACCGCATAGCAGTCGTCGAGCCCGGCAGGGTATGGGTTTTCCGGAGCTAGGCGGTAATCAACCTGAACCGATACACAGCCGGTATTCGCAACTACAAGCTTGCACATTTCCTCCACTACTTCGGGGCTTCCAGCCACGAAACCTCCACCGTGTATGTAATAGTACACTGGCTGCAAACCTTCCATCTTCTTCTGTGAGGTATAAATACGTACAGGTACCGCTACATCGCCGTTCTGTACGGTGACATGCTTCACATCAACGCCCTCAGTGATCGGAATGCTTTTCACGCCATTCATCATTCGGCGCGTTTGAGCAGCACTTTTCTGGATATTTTTCTTTTTACTCCCTTTCATCATCATCTTAATCACCATGCCCTTGAAACCTTTCAGCATTGGCGCCATACTCGCGTAGAAGCGTGGATCCAGCACGCCAGGCTCATCGGTCTCAGGGATGGGCTTAATCAGGATTTCCAGTCCGTTTTCATGAATCACATGCTGCTTTTCAGTAATAGCCTTAAGAAGTTGCTCAGAATATTTGCGTACCATGTTGATACTCCTTTCGAATGTCGAAACCATCCACCCTTTTCACTTACTCCGCTCGGACGAATGGCTGTAATTTTTGATTCTTGTTCGTCTATCCGCGCTCTTCCAAATCGCTCATTACCTTAGGATAGATTTTGTCCAGTTTGTAGAACGAATAGATAACTGGGATCAGTACCAAAAAAGGAATAGGCACAATCAGGTACAAAGTCTCGATAGCAGACAGAGCGCTTGAAATTTGCACTGCCTGAAGTCCGTCATATCCTGCTGCACCCAAGATAGCTAAGGCTACCGCACCACCTACTCCTGCTCCTACTTTCGCTCCAAAGGTTGTGGTGGCATACAGCATACCTTCCACTCTTACCTTCGTCTTCCAATGGCCGTATTCGATGGTGTCGGCTATCATCGCGAACAGTGTAGCAGTAAGTGCGGTCATACCAACCCCCTTGATGATGGAGCACAGCATTAGCCAACTGACTGAAGTTGGATCTATCAGCATCAACACCTGGCCCGCAAGACTAATAATGCTCCCGACTAGCGCTACATTGCGTTTGCCGAATTTACGGATCAGCGCAGGAGCCATGGGCATACATATCAGCACAGGCACAATAGTAAGTGCTATGAGATAGCCCGCCATGTTCTCATCGCCCAGCACATACTTAGCGTAATAAGTACCGACCGACATGCTGAGGCTCATACCCACTGCCATGGCGATCCAGACGCCCACGAGCATGAGCCAGTAGTTGTTTTTCATGCAGAGCTTGAGTGAGCGCCCAAAAGAAAGCTGTTCTTTGGTTTTTTCATTCGTGATCTGCACTCGTTCTTTGGTTTTGGCAAAACACAGAAGAAATAAAGCCGCTGCAATAATCCCGTAGATAATCGCTGCAATGATCCAGGTACTCTGATTTGAACTGCCGCCCAAGGCATTGATCATAGGCAGTGTGAATGCGTTGATGGCCAGAGCGCCAACCTGCGCCATGAACATCCGGAAAACATTGATTATCATCCGCTGGTCCTGATCGCGACTCATCAGTGAGGTGAGTGCACCATAGGGTATATTGATGGCGGTGTACAAGAATGTGGTGACCAAGTTATACGTGATGAACACATAAATATACTTACCCACGACACCAATATTTGGAACCATAAACGCCAGTACGGTCGCAATTGCTATGGGTATCGCCAGCCATAGCATCCAGGGACGTGCTTTGCCGTGCTTGGATCTGGTTTTATCTAGGACAAAACCCATCACCACGTCCGTGATACCGTCCAGTAAGCGCGATACCATCATAATCGTGCCGATAATAGCGGCGTTAAGGCCAAGAGCATCGGTGTAAAAGAAGGTGACAAATGTAGAGGTGAGTACCAAAATGAGATTGCTGGCCAAATCACCTCCACCATAAGCTAATTTTTCGCCAATCCCAATTTTCTCTGCATACTGTTTGTTCATCAAAGGTGCATTCAGTTTCGTCTCGATCGCCATATGTATTTCCTCCTTTTACATTCAAACGTTCATTTGTTTGTATGTCTTGGTGGAAGATGCAAAGAATGATCAGGAATCAATAGATGCGTTGCGAAGCGGCATATCATTCAAAGCTGATATGGCATATTGAATTGGATTTGCCATATCTCAATTATAGGATTGGAATCTTGGGAAAAATATCTAATTGTTTCTTTCGTTATACATTTGATTTATTGCTTTAAATGAAAGCGGTTCCATTTTTATGATCAAGAGCAAAAATACGATATAAAAAACAAAAATAACAAGGACGACACCTTGGTCATCCTCGTTATTAAGACATTTCTTGTTTATGGAGTTAGTCGAATCAATTGCACCTCATGCGGCTGGACAACAGCGTTTACCACATGCTTCGCTGTCACTTGCTGCGACCGCATTTGAAATAGCGGCAGGGATCGACCTTCAAGATAAGATAATTCTTCAGGACGCATTTCTTTAGGCGCACCCATATTCAGCCATGCGTCAAAGGTACTTCCCCCAGCAGGACCTACCGAATACCTCCGCTCCGTATAAACACCCGGCGTTAAGCCGTCCAGACGAATATGGTACTGATGTGTATTGCGTATATTAAACACGTTGTACCGTTCGGTTTGGGTCAAATGAGTGGTATGACGGTACCGGTACAGTGTATCGTAATGGCAATAATTATATATAAATATCTGTATTTCGCCTTTAGAGGAAGTAATGAAATACCCGTCACCCTCAGCTACCAGGCTGCTGCCCGTATACCGTAGCAGCTGTAAAGCGCGATAGCTGCTTTTGGGTAGTCCACCGCGAGTGAATAAGCCAAACCCGCCATGAAACAGATCCGCCGAGGGAACGATCTCCTCCATATGGTCGCTCAGCGTCCAGTATCCCAAAGCATCGAACTGGTCGTAGTTTTCCAGAATGTTTTTGAAAAGAAAAGCAGATTTGTAGGAGGTGTCGTTGCACAAATCACGCTGCCAGATGCTGTTGCTCCACTCGTCGAGGATCACGGGCAGATTACCAAAGCCGATTTGGCGCAGTAATTTTTTGACCTTGTGCAAAGAGTGTCCCAAAAACTGTTCATCACCGCTTGCCGCAAGAGGAAAAGCTTCATCCTCTGCCATGAGCTGTAGGCCTGCGTCTTCCTGATCGGGTAATATGCTGTGATAAGCACGCAGAGCCAGTGTGTCAGGCATGCAGTTATCCTTGCTGCAAGCCACAAGAAACTCGCTAATATAATCACTCGAATCTATGTTGCATCCTGGGCCAGCGATATGCAGCTGCGGATCGACAGAGCGGATCGCGCGGCTAGTCTCTCGGTAAATCACCCCGAATTCTTCCAATGTAAACAGGCCATAGCCCGCAAACTCTGGACTCATGAAGGGAGAGAACATCCATTCCCGCACTACTCCAATCCCATAACGGTCAATGAAATGCCGTATAAGTGAGGTCACGAGGGAGAGCCAGTCGTCCAAATTCGCGGGCATAGAAATAATGCTTGGCCGCTTGAAAGGAATTACGGCTTCCCTGACTAATGCAGAAGGCATAAAACTAAATTCCACAAAAGGCTTTAACTCCACAGAAAGCATGAAATCGATTACCTCATCTACATAAACAAAGTTATAATCTACTCTGCCAGGCGGTTTACTGACATACAGCATCATGTCATCGTCCAAAAGACCTTTGCAGCGCATATAGCGAAAACCAATGTCCTTTTGCATTTTTCGTATTTGCGCCTGCACCGCGCCATTCAGCAGGTCTTTGGCATATCCTGCATTTATCAACGTCCGCCAATTATGGCTGAACGTTCGAATCTTACGGCTAGTATCCACATGAAGATCATGCACCTCGTTGACCTCTGGCCGTACAACGGATTGCTCGGGTTGTCGCAAATGCCGCATTAGTGAAGAGAAATCGGTCGAGAACCCCTCCTCACTTGCTGTACCGTTCTCCTTGGGCTCAGCTGCATTATGCTCATTATCACGACGGTATTGCCCTGGTGTAATGTCATAGCGTCTCTTGAAGGCGTCGATCAACGCGTTGGCACTTGGAAATCCAGCTTCTGAGGCGATGTTTGTGATCGTACTTTCACTACGAAGCAGAGCCACTGCCTGACTCAACCTGACATTCGTAAGGTAGGCAGTGAAAGTAAGGCCAAGCTGCTTCTGAAATAAATGGGACAGATAAGAGCTGCTTAAATAGATAGCAGAGGCTAGTCCGCTCAGTGTAATATTCTCTCGATAATGTCGGTGGATATAATCGGTGGCTTTGCGTAACCTTTCCCTGCTTGAGGATCTGCTCGGATCCGTATGCTTGTGCTGCTCTGAAAAATTATGTACGAGGTTGTTCAGCAGTACCCCTACACGGCTGCGCAGCAATATAGGCAAACGAGATTCGTTTTTGTACTGAGCCTGGAATACACTGGCAAACTCGCTGCGGAGTACATTAAAGCGTTCCTGCTCCTCCTTCGGGTACAGAAAAGATTTGCACTCGATAACAATGCTATCGATCTCAGGACAAAAGGCCGCTAAAAATTCGGGCGAGATGAATAACGAAAGCGCCTTGCCCGAACCCTGCATCTCCAAGCTGTGCAGTTGATAGCTGTTCAATACAATAATGTCATCCTGCCGAACTTCATAGGCAAACTGATTTTCATCCAGCTGCAGTACCCCAGTTCCGTGCAAGATGTATACCATCTCTAGTTCCTGATGCCAGGAAGCGATGGCGTCGTCAGGGAGGTTCATCGAAAACCGAAATTCCGAGGCTGATAGTGGTTTTTTTTGCATGTCTACCCTCCTATGCATGTATCTTAATGGACAGATAACCAAGCGCGATAATGATGCTGATGATGACGAGCAGGAACTATGAGCTAATCTACCCCAGTGCACCAATTGTCAGGTGGCATGCTGATTCGGATATTTCCAAGCTCTAAGGAAGGTGGAGATATTCTCACTATTTTATTGGAGTATTCGGATTTTTGTGGTCGAAAAGAGCTTTAAAATTCCCCACTTTTCTAGTTTCTCAGTCAATGTGAAAATGTCGATTCCACGCAATAAAAATTCCTCAGGATCACTCGAATCCTTTTTATTGGTTACGCCTGTTTTGTTCCGCAAATAGAATCAGTATCAGTGGTGCAGCATGTTTAAATTGTCTGTTTGGATATAGCCCCAAAATATTCTAAAACTACCTCACGGAATTCCATAGCAGCCCGCGAAATGTACCGACTCCTGTGCCATAATAAAGCTATCTCCCGTACCAATTCGTGATCCTCTACTTTAAGATAATGGATATGCTCCTGTGAATACCTTGCCGTACTTGGTATGAAAGCAATGCCAATTTCTGCTTCCACAAGAGTGAATAGCCTTGCGGGTTCATCTCCCTCATACACATATTTAGGTACAAATCCAGCCGATTTGCATACAGAGTCCACTAAATCGCGAGTACCGTAGCCTCTCTTTACACCGACAAACCATTCATCCCTTAGTTCTGTCAAGGATACGCTGCTTCGGTTTGCAAGCCGATGCCCCTTTGGAACAGCTACAAGGATGGGGTCGATGAACACAATTTGACATTCAATGTCCTCCCCTTCTATTGGAGGTGAGGACAAGCAGAAATCGACTTCTCCTCTATGAAGAAGCGTAACCATTTCCTGCGTGGTCAGCATTTGCACATGAAATTGGATATAGGGCTGCTTTTTCCGAAACTCTCGAAGGATATTGGGTAACGTGCTTGCGGTCGTCACCGCCAATTCGAGTGTGCCATGTTCCGGGCTGGACAAATCGCTGATCTCCTGCTTCCCCTGTTCCAATTCAAACAAAGCCCTTTCCGCACGGTGAAGGAATCTGCTTCCGAACTCATTCAATCGCAGCTTCCTCCCTGTACGATCGAATAGAGGGACACCTAGATCCTCCTCCAAGCGTTGAATCGTTTTGCTGAGTGACGATTGAGTAACATGCAGACTACGTGCAGCTTCGGTCACATGTTCCAATCGAGCTACTGCGATAAAATATTGCAGTTGAAGAAGTTCCATTTTGCACCCTCCATTCATTCCTTCAAGTCAATGAAATCATAACATAAAATGCGTTGGAATAAATAATCGATTTCGAGTACGATGACCTCAATACACTTTGGGGGGAACTCAAAAATGAATGCCCGTAGCTGGTGGTTAATGATTTCAGTTGGTCTAGGGATACTATTGAACCCATTAAATTCTTCGATGGTTTCTATTGCTATTCCAAGTCTGCAGGATGTGTTCAAACTTGACTTTACAGGTGTTTCCTGGATTATTTTTTCTTTTTACATTGCAAGTAGCGTCGCTCAACCTGTCATGGGAAAGGCCAGCGATTTGTTCGGTCGCAGGAAGATATTTCTTACCGGGCTTGTTGTAGCCTTCATTGCATCAATATTAGCTCCATTATCACCAAATTTCGGGTGGCTCATCGTGTTCCGCATTGTGCAATCCATCGGAACAAGCATGATGGTTGGAGTTGGAATGGCCATTGTTCGAATTCATATTACAGAGAAACAAGCGACTGCGCTGTCTGTTTTGTCCATATTCCTATCAGGAGCGGCAGCAATTGGTCCGTTTATTGGCGGGGTCTTGCTCTACTTATGGGATTGGTCTGCTATCTTTTTCGTCAATATTCCGTTTGTGGTGGCGAGCTTTATATTGGCTTGGAGGACTATTCCTAATGACGAACCGCCAACATCCGTTGCACGGGGCATGTCCTTTCGTAAATGGTTTAATTTGATTGATGCGTTAGGGATCCTGCTCTTCACAGTGGGTCTGATTGCTCTGCTCGCTTCCTTACTCTCAGTAAAAACATCTGGGCATATCTCATTATTAAATGTCATTGTTGGACTGATAGGCCTCATGCTACTTGTGGCTTTCGTACGACATGAATTAAAAACGACGTCACCCTTTATTCCTTTACGCACATTCGCCAAATATCCTGCGATGACTTGGGTCAATATCGAATTCATGCTCGTTAACATTCTTTTTTACTCGCTCTTTTTCGGGCTTCCTTCCTATTTGCAAATGGTACGTCATGTCAGCGAATTCCATACAGGAATTCTTATGTTAAGTTTAGGCTTGTGCTCGCTCGTTGCTTCTCCACTAGCAGGACGATGGATCGATAAATCAGGACCCAGGCCGGCATTGTTAGTGTCCGCAATTCTGATGACATTTGGGTCGGTGTGGCTCGTGACATTGAATCAAACTTCACCGGTTATAAATAGCTGTTTGGCGTTAGCAGCATTCGGTATTAGCAATGGGTTGAACAGTGTCGGTATGCAAGCGGCCTTATTCCAAAGTTCACCGAAAGAAATAATCGGTGTAGCATCGGGATTATTTAATACATCAAGATACCTGGGAACCATTCTCTCTTCATTGCTCATAAGCATCGTTATGAGAGGTAAGTTCAGCTTCGAGGGATTTCGAGTGCTTGGGATTATCCTCACGGTAATTGCATTGTCCTTGGTATTCATGAGTCGGAGGCGCCGGGAGTCAGGGCAATTGCAAGAGTCGTAGGTTCACCAAGTTCAAATTAGAAGGAGCCATCGATGGTCGGTATGAACTGAGACCCGAAAGATGGACACTTTAAAAAAAGTGCCACTAATCTTTCGGGTCTCAGTTCATTAATAGCTTTAGGTATCGTCTCTTTCATGCTTTTATTTCACAGGAATCCAGATCTCTGAGTATAGGTCAGGACTGGATGGATCTTCATCCGAATACACTTCTAGATCAGGCGTGCCAGCGTGCTCATAGGCATTAGAGGGAAACCATTCAGAGAGGATCTTTTTCCACGTTGTTTGCATAGCGTCTGGCATGGGACCCCGAACTTCGAATACAGCCCAACGTGAGGCAGGAATGTCCAACTCATGCAATGGTTCCGGCGTATCTCCTATATACTCTGTACCGATCCAATAGTCGATAACCTCTAACATCTTCCCCATATTGTTCTTGTCAACACATACGCCAAGTACGCCTTTGATGTCTCCGTTGTTAATCTTAAAGAGGTGATCAGTAGTGCCATCCTTATTCGCATCTTGCCAGAACAAAGGGATTTCAACAAAGTTCTCTCCATTTAGCGTGGAAAATTCCCGTTTCACACCTACTACTTTAAAGCCACTGCGTTCAACAATACGATAATTCATCGGTTCTGCTCCTTTCAGATTCACCTGGATGACCAGGCGATTATAAGATTTAAGCTTCCCGATATGATTCCGCACATCGCTAGGTGATAAATCATGCTGCTTGCGAAAAGCCTTCGCGAAAGCCTCGGGAGTTTCATAGCCATATTTGAGGGCGATATCAATGATTTTGGAATCAGAGGTTGCAAGCTCATGGGCAGCCAACGTTAACCGTCTCCGACGTAAGTAATCACCAACAGTCATATCTGTTAGAATCGAAAACGTGCGCTGAAAATGAAACGGTGACGAATGCGCCTGCATCGCAATCTGTTCAATCGTGATATCCTCAAGCAAATTTTTCTCCATATACTGTATAGCCTTCTGCATTGACTCAACCCAACTCATATATGCTTGATCACTCCCTATAATGATAATAACCGAAACAGCCTGCTGCATCTGGTCAATTTCTGCCTTGAATGGACAGATTTATTTGGCAAAGAATATAAGTTCTTACCCTGAGTTTTACACAAGAACTTATATCCTTAAAACAAAAAGCCGCACTGAGCGACTCCTAATGCATACATATTCTTGTTTCTCCACAACAAACTTGGCATATTATGTCACACATCATATTCTTTAATTTCATTAATTTGTTTAATATGTCTTTGTTCATGCAAGTACAGTGATCGAACCCATTCAATTAATAACATCTCTTTAAAGACTGGGTGTATGAATTGTCTTCTACTCAGCACTGAAGGGTCTTCTACTGTATTTAATGTTTCGAATAACTTCTCTCTTGAATTATTTAGCTTCACAATGATTTGTTGATAATCTAAAATTTCGTCAGTTGGTTTAGCGATTTCAGGAGCTTCTAACTTCTTACTTCTATCAAGTAGAAATTCCAATGGTTTATTCTCGATGAATGAATCTTCATTGCTCTTTAATCCTCTCTTTATTGCTACGACATATAATTCTTCTGTCTTACTTAAATGTTGACATATCTGACTAATACTCCAGCTGTGTGGGTCTCTCCGTTGGTTTAATTGATCTCCATTCAATCCATTAAGAATTCCTAGTAATTCATTCCTTGTTTCTTTTAAATTAAAAATGATTTCTTGAAGTTCCATGGAAAACTCCCTTTCTTTAATTTTTTGTGGATATTTCCTATAGCGTTGTTGTAAAACATATTATGGGTTTCGGTGAACTTCCTTTATTGTTGGATTAGATATAGAAACAATATCAACAATATGATTTAAACAAACCATGCCGTAATGCGCAAAAGAACCAGGATAGTCCTCAGTAGCAAAGGTTCCAACTTTAATGAAATCTAAATATCTAGATCTACTATAAAATCTGAACGACTTTCCTTCGAATTTTTGATAATCATCCCATGATGTATAGCTTTCATTTAATATTGAATATCCTATATAAGTCTCAAAATCTACTTGTATAACAGGTAAATCTTCATCTATTTCAATTGATTGAGCATTTTCATAAACTTTATCGCCAATAGAAAATGGTTCTGGAACTGATTTACTTCTACTGAAGAAGAGTCTTAAAGAATTCTCTTCAGGCTCAGTTAACCCTAATAAAAATATGCTTTTAAATTCCATAAGATCTGTGTATATCAATAGATCACTTCCATCTTTCTTATTTTTCATATTTGCACAGGTTTCATATAACGTTCTGTGTGTTCCTGAACCCGAAAGGCTTAAAGGAGCGCAGCGACTGGGTGGTTCCGCCACTTAGCCTTGCAGGGTTGTCTGCCTGATTCCACTCCCTCGAAATGCCTCGGGTAGACCAAGGAGCGTATGCGACGAGGCAGGAAAACGGTGTTAGACGAAGTCTCATAGAACTACTTTCAAATAGTCCTTAATTACTACTAAAAAAATGATCAGTAATTTTTACAATTGATTTCATGATTTCTAAAGAATCAACTATGTTAAAAACCTCTAATGCATGGTTTGCTTCATTGACTTTATGTAATAAAACTGTTGTGGATTTCTCAAGTTGAATAACATCTTGCTCATTGATAATCTTGTCTGCCGTCCCCCATATTACTATTCCCCTTAAGTCTTTAATCATAGGAATCGATGCTTTCATTGGAGTTAAAAATATATGCTTTATTTCATTTTCTTCAATTTGTGTTGCAACCTTTGCAGCTATGTATGTTCCCAAACTCTTGCTAACAAAAACTATTTTTTCGTAATTATTCATTATCTCAGACATTGAATTGTAACTTTCATTAATAATTGCATCTACATCTTCTGTGTTAAAATCTGACCTAGCAGCTTGGTAACCATACTCAAGCAATAACACATCATAATTAGATGCAATTGCTGATTTCATAACATAATACAATAAAGGTTTTTCACAGGAGTAATTTTGACCGGGAAAGAAGACTGCTAATGAAGAATTATTATTGCTTATATATTTTTGATTTAACTCTTTCCCACCATATGAGGGAACAGTAATCTTATTAAAGAACATCATGGACACCTCTCTCATTAAAAATCTCTTCAGTGGTTTCCGTCTAACGTTGTTGTATCTACGAACCCGAGAGGCTTAAAGGAGCGTAGCGACTAGGTCGAAGACTTAGCCTCGTAGGGTTGTCCGCTGACTCGACTTCCTTGCATACCCCTTCTTACGAACATAGGGGCGAATGCCCCACAGCGTAGATAAGATGTTAGGCGAAGTTCGACACTTCCTTGTTCAACTCTTCAACTTCTCTTAAGTATTCTTGTAAATGTGATTTGTATCTACAGTATGAAAATAACGCTTTGTTTTCTTCATAATACTTTCGTGATAACTCTGGTTTAAATAAGACTTCATTAAAACCACGATCTAATTCAATACAATCTACTCCATTGTATTTCTTCTCGAGTTCTGCAAGTTCATCTAATATATTTTTAGTTTTATTTGTTAATTGGCGTGTGACTTCCTTTAGGTCAATGATCTTATGTTTGAACAAAATGTTTATTGCTCTTAAATCATTAACCTTTCCATTCGAAATTTCGATTAGTTCTTCTTGTATTTGAGTAATATTCAATTTATCCCAATCATCAATGAAAAGTTCGAATAGCCAATAGATCCAAACTTCATCATCTTTATGGTGTTTTAGTACAGTTTTAATATAAGGGACAATTGGATCTCCAATTTCTCTTATTAGATCAGCAATCTGCGCAGCTCCAGGCCAATTCATATCTTGTAACCATTCCAGTAGCCCAGGGAGAATCACTTTAATTCTTGGATAACCAAGTTTTGTAATTACCTCCGCAGCACCATCCCACAAACCCTTACCAAGTGGTTGAAGAAGGAGATGGATATCTTGATCCTCAATCAAGAGCAAAGTTTCGATTGCACTATTCTTTTCTTCAACTGAACTTTCCCATGAAAGCTTCATTATTAATCTATTAATTTCTTTGCAATTAGATCACCTACAATTTGCATTTGTCGAATTTCGCCGAACGTTTCTGTGTTCACGAACCCGAGAGGCTTAAGGCTTTGCTGCCGGGTCGAAGACTTATCCTCGCAGGATGTGTCCGCCTGACACATCTCCCAGAATTGCCTCGGGCGGAGCAAGGTCGCGTCAGTTACCGCAGCGTGAATACGATGTTGTATGATGTTCCAGACATCATTGAGATACAATCAAAATATTTATTTAGCCCTCTGATTATTAAATTCTATTGTAATTGTTAGTGAGTCATTGAAAAATTCTTTAAAATTATTCCATGCCTTATTAGGTTTACCTTTTCCTTCAAAATACTCATAGATGGGCGGATCTTCACCCTCAGAGAACCTAAAATAACCAAAAATATAACCTTGATGCATATAACATACAAACGCATCGTAAGGCATAGTAAATTCTTCTTCGTTTTCATTAAGTAACAACTTGGCTTCTTCTGATATTTCCTTCAGTATTGAAAATGTAATATCAGTCCCTAAAAAAAGATCACCTGCTGAATGTCCAGCCGCTAATAAATACTCTCTATAGAACTTTGGAAATTCATTACCAATGCTAAGTTCCAGTAATTGAATTTCTTCTTCTGAACAACCAATAAGATTGCTATTCGTTGCTATATTATTTTCAATTAATGTTTTTACAATATCTTCTTTGAGCATACTTTCGTTCCTTTATCTTTAATATAGTTTTTTCTGGAGTTTCACATAACGTTCCCGCATTCACGAACCCGAGAACCTTTAGCCCCAAAGGGGCGGCCGCGACGCGGTTAGGTTCGCAGGGTTGTCGCCTGAATCACTTCACCGAAATGCCTCTTGGCGACCAAGCAGCCGTAAGGATGCAATGCGTGAATGCATTGTTATCGGATGTCAGTTCCTTCCTTGAAATAGCTTATTAACTATTCTCATTTATTTATTAACTCTGCTTCATTATCTAATCTTGCCAATATCTCAAAAACTGTTTCTTCAGGTGTCATGTTTGAAGAATCAATCCACATTCCAACTCGAGGTGTTTCATTTAGTAGTACACTATTCAATGCTTCAACTGTCCAAACACCATATCCTTTCTTCGATCTAATAGCTTCTCTTAGTGTTACAGTGTCCGTACTTGGACAAAGAACGACTACATACAAAGGACGGTTATGGACGTATGATATGAAGTCTTCTAACATTGGACCAATTACAACATCTTGAACTATTACAGAAAACCCTGCTTCAAAATAGAGACCTGCGGATTGTGCTGCAAGTCTATATCGAAGTTTCAATTGTTCCAACTCGACCTCTTCTGTGTCCGGGCTTACTTCTCTTCGATTATTAACAATCATTTTACGAAAGATATCCCCTCGTAAATGAACTGAGTTCTCGAGATGTTCGGCAAGTATTTGCGCAACTGTCGATTTTCCACTTGCCATAATACCTGTGATTAAAATGATCTTAGGATGTTCATTTAACATATTACGTCACCGCTTTCACTTTGACTTTTATATACTTGCACCGATTTCCGATAACGTCATATTCACGAACTTCGTAAATAATTCCGTAAGTAGAGTATTCACGAAATTGAGCTATTCTGTCTGTTAGCTGAACAAATTGCTACCAATTAGCAACCCTTGCACTATTGAACTATCGTACCCGTTAGTTCAATAAAGATAGCCTAAAAAATCCAGATCCCCCTTACTCCAATCGGTCTTTCCTACTTCCTTAATCATTAATTCATTCATTGCCTCAAAGCCTATTCCATTCGTCAACTGAGTTCCATCATCAATTTTCAACCATTTACATCTGTTCTTCACCGGTTTATATCCATTTTTCAAATATAGGGTCATGTTATCTGCAAATAAAAGTATAAAGTCAATATTTCGTCCCACAGAAAACTTATCAATTTCTAAAAGCAGAGTTGAACCTAGTCCTTGGGAGCGATTGTTTTGTGAAACACATAAATCAATTACTCCCAGTATTCTTATGGGTTTCCCATTTAAATTCATCACCCTGTAATCTAATCCAACATGTCCTATGAGCTGACTTTCTTGGTTGAAAGCTAGAAATCTAATATGCGGTAATTGCTTGAAATAAATTCTACTCTTAGGATATACTTCTGGAAAACTATCGATTAATAATTCTTGTATTCTTGCTTCTAATTCATTACTTATATCATATTCATATACTTTTTCTATCTTCAAATTACGTCTCCAATACCAATATATTTGTTTTTACCCTTTTCTACATCAGGATGGTACATTCCTTCTTTGAACTATCCTCCCGTTAGCGTAGCGAGGCTACCGATCCATTGTCGGCAGCGTCGTCCTAAATCTGTACACGTCTTCTTTCAATGATTTTTGGAATAGGCATGACTATACTTAAAACGGTTCGGCCACACCTTTTCCTAGCCGCGAACATAATCTATTATCAAATAATCGGCCCAGAGGTGGATTAGGATGAACTATTATTGTCCCCAGTACTGTGTTTGGCGTGAATACTGCATGCCAAGTAGTCACTGGCTACGTGTGAACTATTACACTGAAAGAAAGGATTCAACTATCATCGATGAATGGAACGCTGTTCCCACTCCTCCTCCACCTCAGCTGCAATCCGTTTCAGTGGACCCCAAAACAAGTGCACTCCTAGTTTTGGATATGGAGACCACTATATGTAATAATCCTCGTTGTATTGCCTCCATCTCTAAAATCAATCAACTATTGGCGAGAAGTCGTGAATGTGGCATGCTTGTCGTCTATAGCCTTACACATACGGGAAGCCTATCGGATATTGCCGCGCAGATAGCCCCCTTGTCAAGTGATCCTGTTGTGAAATCAAACGTTGATAAGTTCTACAAAACTGATTTAGAACAAATATTGAATGATCATGGCATTAAAACCGTTCTGATTACTGGTTATGCAGCTAATGGCGCAGTCCTTCATACAGCCACTAGTGCTGCATTCCGGGGATACAATGTCATTATTCCAGTTGATGGAATGTCAGCTCTCAATCCTTATGCTGAACAGTATACCACTTGGCATATGATAAATAGCCCTGGAACCCGAAACCGGGCCACTTTAACAAAAGTAAATCTGTTACATTTTAGTCATCCATACTAGCGATCCGAGGACAGGGAACTCGGAGTCATCCAGTAAAGCACATGCTCCATCAAAGAAGTGCTTATGCTATTGCTCCAAGAAGTTAACTCTCAGTCGTTATACCACGCTAATCTGCCCGTCCCTCGGTTTAGCAAAGAAAACGGAATCCCCAGCACTGACTACAGCCGGCGATCCCGCTTTACTATTGTTATCCAATTTTCCATGCATACCTGTCTATACCATCATACAATTTCACTCAACCTTTTTTGCCAAGTATATAAGTGGCTATAGCTTCGTACATTGGCTTTTTCTGCAAATGACTTTGATAAAGCTTAATCTCGTTAACCGACCAGTTTATGATCGAATCTGTGGTGTCAGGATAGTATTTCTCAAATGAAGTTGATAATGGAACTGTCCCTTTATAGCGGCGCGCTATTGTTAAATGAGGGCTAAATTTCGTTTTTCTTTTGGAAAAAGTTCCTCCAAGCTATCATCTATTCTAATGTGCAAATTATTTAGTGAATTCAGATCGCCTCCCACACCGGCCCACAAAATACTTGGTGCAGCTTGATTACCAAATATCCCCCACCCTTTTCCAGTTAATTCAAATGGACAGGTATTTTCAGAAACGTTAACGAGTATCTTTTCAATCTGATGCAATTGACTCACTGATGTATCACCTAAAAATTTCAACGTAATATGATAATCTTCAGGGTGTGTCCATTTTTGAAAAGGCAGGGTTGATTGCAGCGCAATGGATTGTTCGGTCAATTGTTCTCTCCATCTTTCATCGATCGGAATTGCGATGAATAAGCGTAGTGATTCGGTACTCATTTTTTGCCCCCTCATAATTAATTTTCAATTCTAGTTTTCCCTAGAATTGAGGGAATTAATTGTAATCAAGGGCTGTCAACTCTCACGACTTACGAGTCCAGCTTGAACCCTTCTTTGTTCTTCTTTCGGAGTAGCTATCCACCCCGGTTTCCAGAAGACCAGGTACTTCTTCAACCAAACTTTACATTCAGTGGTGAAGTAAACTTCTCTTTTTTTGGATCCCTTGCAATTTACAATTGCTGAGCAATTCTCCTAATTGAGATCTTCAATGTTGATCTTCTGTACCTCTCTAACACGGCAGCCGGTACTATATAGGAACTCAAACAAAGCTCGTTCTCGATTGGGAAAGACAAGAGATCTTCAGATGAATCACATCCTCTTCGATCAAAAACTTCGGAATGCGTTTATCCATCTTCGGCTCCCTTAATTTAAGTGAGGGGTTCGTCGTGAGGTAATTTTCTTCATATGCAAAACGGAAAAGGGAGCGAACAAAACGGATACGGTGTCCTAAACAGCTTGGTTTTAATCTGCCGGACTGTTTAGCTAAGTATTCCTTCAGCACCTGTAAAGTGACCTCTCCAATATCAAGATCACCTAGTTCAACAACCAGCATCTTTAGCTGCAAAGCGTACGCTTTTAATGTGTGTGGACTAAATCCCTAAATCCGTTTATCTGCTTCATACAACCCCCATAATTCTCTCAGATTCATAATAAAACCTCCCATTAGACCTAATAAAACTAGGTTTGCAATAAATGGGAGGTTTTAATCGATTGATTGCACTAGCTCCGTTAGTAATCAATTTCATCCATCTTTTACTCGATCCATTAATAATGGTGGCTTTATTCAGCGGACATGGCATCAGCTTTTGTTACATGAACCGTGCCATATGGATGCTCAGGTGGCGCATAGATGGCGTATATTTTAAGGGGGGTATTCCCCGTATTGGTAACATTGTGCCATGTTCCAGCAGGTACCATAATTGAATAGCCACCACAGGCCATTTCTTGAAAACTCAAATTATCTTTACTTTCACCCATCTGAACAAGTCCCTGACCTTCTTCAATACGTATGAATTGATCAGTTGTGGGATGAACTTCTAAACCAATGTCATCTCCAACATTAATACTCATTAGGGTCACTTGAAGGTGTTTCCCTGTCCACAAAGCGGTGCGGTAAGTATTATTTTGCTTAGTAGCTTGGTCAATATTCACTACAAATGGTTTTTGTCCATAATCTATTAATTTATAAGGATACCAGTTGGTGTTGTTCCCATTGTAGTAATGACAATTCCAATTATTACTCCAATTGATGTTATTCCAATAGTCATGCATAGGATTATGCCATTGATATGGATAGCATGAATTACGGTACAATATTCATTCTCCTCTCAGGATTTCATTGTTTATTTTAATTCTATGCACTTGCCTATCTAAAGGTTTGGAAAATGGGCAAGAGCCTGAGACCGAAAAAACAACGATAACACCAAATGCTAAACAATTGACATCAAATCTTTTTCACATGAATTTATAGTTATTGAAGATAACTGCCTGTTAGTTCAATGAGCTAAACTGCAATAAAAAAACAACGTTATAATTAATAATAAGATAGAAAATCTAATCTTCGTAAAGTGAAAACGGATGCTGCTGATGCTTATCTTTTGGGAGAGCTGCAATTGAATCGTCGTAGCGAAGTAAATATTCCCTAGAATGTGTTAATGTTTTGGATTAATCATTCCATTCCGTTTTCTGTTCAGTGTATAAATAAAACCTTTTATTACAAAACCTTGTAAATAAACAAAGACATATTTACACATATTATCTTCTGGAAAGGCTAAAAAACCAACATACAACGCACATAGCTTACTAAATACAAAGGAGTTAATAAAATGAAAAAAATAATCTATGGTATAGTTACAGTAACAGTTCTAATGTCAGGGGTTGCACATGCTTCATCATCCAATAAATCTCCTATAACTGTGTCAGAGCAGAAAACAGTACCGATTGGTGATCATAAACTTCCACCATTGCCGTATGCATACAATGCACTCGAACCATTCATTGACGAGCAAACAATGCGTTTACACCATGACTTTCATCATAAATCGTATGTTGACGGTTTAAATAAAGCAGAAAAAGAAATGCAGAAAGCTCGTGAATCAGGTGACTTTTCACTAATTAAGCATTGGTCTAGAGAAGCTGCCTTTAATGGATCCGGTGATTACTTACATACAATATTCTGGGAAAACATGAAACCAAACGGTGGCGGAATAGCCAGAGGTCCTATTGCGAAAGAGATTGAAAAATCATTTGGTAGCTTCGAGAAATTCAAAGAGCATTTTTCCGCATCCGCTGAAAAAGTGGAAGGCTCAGGTTGGGCACTTCTTGTATGGAGTCCGGCAGCTGGACATCTCGAAATTCTCCAAGCAGAAAAGCATCAAAATTTAACACAGCAAGGCGTGATTCCACTACTGGTCCTTGATGTTTGGGAACATGCATATTATTTAAAATATAAGAACAAGCGTGGAGACTATGTAAAAGCATGGTGGAATGTGATAAATTGGGATGATGTTAACAAACGATATCAAAAAGTAAGTAAACTAAGATATAGCTAAGATATTAAAAAATCACAAATAGACAGGCTGTCGAGAATTCCAATTACTTTGCTGGAAATGTTGACAAGCTATTTGCTGGTATAGCTGGACAGGCTGCCAAGCTGCGGGAGTTCTTTATCTTTTTATCAATATCCCCCTGTGTTAGGGTAGAAAAAATTGATATACATTCGCCCGTTTGCTGCAGATTTCCATTTTAATCCCGCTATAGCACTTTCGCTTTTAGAAGCTGTTAAACTTCATAACCTCTTAGCAGGTTTAATCTGACTGACAAATTGGGCTAAATCTATTAAGTATTTATCATCAACCAGTTTTCGAGGAAAGAATAGTGCAGTTAAATAGGCTCTTAGTTCGGATGCAGCGTTCTCTTTGCTAAGCATGGAATGGTCAGCATCAGGAAAGTAAGATACAGAAAGCAAGCTGGAAGATATTTTCTCTCGGTATACACGCTCTGTCTCCTCCACATCTACATTAATATCTTGCCCTCCGAGAACTAAGTGGACAGGAGAATAGAAGTTCGTAAGTTCCTCGCTGGAATCTGACTGAAAATTTTTAGCTATAAACCTCCATCTTTCCTTTGAAATCAAATCGTCTGGCTGAGCAAAATTCAAGTAAACATCATAAGATGATTGTTTTCTAAGCAATTGCAAGATTTGCTCGTTGTAATCTTCTTTCACTATTATCTCTTGTTGCGAATACCCTTCATTCTCCATTTCTTTTCTAGTATTATATTTTCCTTGTGAAATCCAATTAATCGCAGGCGATACAAGGATGCTGAACGCGAGATTATGCTCTTTTCCAACAATCTTGGGAATCACCCACCCCGCCTGACTTGCTCCCCACAAACCAATTAATTGATTGTCAATCATGGGTAAAGATTTAGCCCAATTAATCGCATGTATAGTTTCCACTGCACGATCCTCCATACTCTGCTCTAGCCAGTTGCCGGAAGAACCGTCAATACCGGGTTTGCTAAGTGACAAGGAAGCATATCCTGCAGAAGCGAATTTCTCCCACAAAGGCTTATATCCATCATCGTATGTATCATTGATTGGACCATCACCATGCACAAAGACTACAAGTCCGATTTTTCCGGAATATTCTTTTGGCAAAGTTAAGGTTCCTGTCAGCCTGCCTTGAGGAGTTTCAATCTCTATCTTCTTCTCTGTCATTTCATAAGAATGTTGGTAGAATACGAACATAACTAAAGTAAACAATAAACACGCAACAATCCCTGCTAACTTAATAGCTCTTTTCATTGATGGCACTCCTATCGTGTGGGGTTGTTTTCTGTGTCATGTAATGCCAAATGGGCTCATTGAAGAGTAAATTCCTAATACCGTTATATTTGGACTTTCCAATGTCAAATGCCATCTGCTTATATAAGCTTATGGCTCCCTTATTCTTGTTAGAAACATGAAGCGATAATTGGTCAAATTCAGAGTGACAATTGGCAAAATATTGTGCCCATGACAGAAGCTGCCTGCCAATTCCTTTACCGCGATGGCTTGCCTGGACTGCCAAGTGCTCGATATAACACTCATGTGCCCTTGGCTTATAATTCAAGAAATGAAGCCCTACAATAAATTTGCATACATTAAGGTATCCGAACTGCTTGAAAAGCTGTGCAAAGTGGATTTGATCATGCGTTCTGGCAGACGAATGAGTACCTTTCCATTTTAAGCAGACAGTACCGACAACTTCTCCGTTTTCTTTGGCCACTACTTGTTTTACTGATGTAGCATTAAGGTCGTCCTTCCAAAGGCCAGCTAATAGCTTAGAAATATAATGGTCATCCAGCTTGACAATAGAATGAAGTTTCCCTTGAAATGATTCTACTATTAGTTTGCATACAGCCTCATTGTCTTGTTCTTGGTAAGGAACGATAGTGATCGTGTTCGGATTCATCATGCATCACCTTTCCGATCATGATTGACTTTAACCTGTATTTCATAATTCAGCTCGTTGTTACTGAACATGGAAAGATAAGATTTTTCAATGATGATAATTTCCGATGACAGATCATACTGATGTTGTTTAACATATTGTTCGAGTTGCTGAATTTCATGCTCCATATCCTGATCTTCTTTTACTAAAAACGGTTTACAAAGATAGCTGCCCTTCTCTAGGATGATATCAGCCGATTGAGTGGTCTCAAAGCATAGGGTTACTTGATTGGAATCGTATAAGTAATGCAGATCAGTTTCGAATAAATGAGGCGTTTGTGGCCTTTGATTGTATAGTTTTTTTGCGTTCAACGTCTCATTTTCTCCGAATTCAGTCCATTGTTTCAGATGCCTTGTATCCACGTATTTGATGTGATACTCGTTGTTCAGGTTGTCCAATTCATCATGTTCGTTTAGTATCTTCTGAATAAATTGCTGTAATGTCTTGAGCCGATCTATTTCATCATTTATATCACCGAGCGATTCTCTCAACAATTGATGATAATCATCAGTGGAAAAGGACGTTAAACATTTTTTAATTGTACTGACAGGCAAGTTCAACTTGCGGAGCAGCAAAATCTGAGCCAATTGATAAATTTCATTGATGCCATACATGCGGTATTGATTTGTATCTGTGTAAGATGGAAATAGAATCTCTTTCTCTTCAAAGTAGCGGATTTGATGCACGGATACATTCATAAGTTTTGAAAGTTCGCTAATGGTAATGTAATCATTCAATAGAAATGCTCCTTGCTAATATGAATTTGATAATACAACTATAAACCTTAGGTCTGACCTAAGGTCAAGATTATTTTTTTGTAGAGCTTCACGCTATGTTGACGTGGAATACTTCGGTTATTCGGATCACCGGATGTACGTGCAAAAAAGCCGCCTCGACACAAACTCACCAATGAAGGTGCAGAATGTATCAAAGCGGCGTGTGCTTCACGAACGATGGTTTATTGTTAGTATAGCGTAACAAAAAAATTGTGCTTTGTTGTCAGCAATGAGATCAGGGGTTTAATCCTGCTCAGAAATCATGAGCTCAGGCGTTATAGTATAGTAATCAGCTAATCCAGCTTCAACTTCCCACCCGCTTGCTCCAGCATCTTCGCAATCTCTGTAAATCCGTGGGACTGAGCGTGAGCCAGAGCCGTTACTCCGTTGCTATCTGGAATGTTTACATCTGCTCCATATTCAATGAGCAGCTCTACGGCACGCTGGTGCTCCTTGCCACCGCTGCCCAATACAACCGCTTCCATCAAGGCGGTCCATCCCAAATTGTTGACGTGATTGATGTCCACATCCGATTCCTTGAGCAGATACTCGATGACGTCATTATGCGCGTGCTCTCCTGCCGGAATTAGCGCCGTCCCGTTATAACGGTTCGTCAACTTCGTATCCGCACCGGCCTCAATCGTCATTTTTAATATTTCCAAATACCCTTCCGCTCCTGCGTACAAGTACGGATTGTCCTTGTTGTCTGCCTGTATATTCACGTCTGCACCCGCTTCGATTAATGCCTTTACCGTCTTCGCATCATTGCGCAGTGTAGCCAGCATGGCTGCCGTGCGTCCTTGTCTGTCTTGCGCATTAATGTCGGCTCCGTCCTTGATGGCCTGCAGTGCCTCCTCGGTCTTGCCTTGATCCACAGCTTGCAGCAGTACCTGATTCAGTTTCATTGTTACTTCCTCCTTGTTCAGATCTGTGCCGTTCTTCCCTTCAGCCTCAATTCCATCCGGCAGAGACTTATCCTGTGCTTGTTCCGACTGAATTTGTGCAATCGAATTAATGTCACCCTGGTTATTGGAACAACCCGCTAACATAACCGCCGATAGCAATAGAATTAACATCTGATTCATCTTTTCTTCACCTCCGTCATATTGTCGTTATAGCATGCGCCGTCAGAATGGCTGAACCTATTGTGCTGCCTGATTCTATTATTTTAAAATGAATTGAACACAAATAAAATCATATTTTCATAGAAAGTTGGAACCGAGTTGAGATATAAAAAAATTGTTGAAATAATTAGTAAAGATCATTCCAAGCACAATTTCGAACAGTTAACAGATACAGAACTTAAAGATATTTTATTGTTTGGTGACAATTTTAGTGGAGATGCTGTGGGATTTTTAACAACGGATAATTGGTCTATTGTTGAAATATGGCATGACGATGATCTATCCATTAACCCAGGAGAAGAAAAGACTTTCGAAGAGTTTGCTAACGGTATGTTTGAAAAATTCATAAGTTGAATAAAAGAACCCGCACCTAACGCGGGTTCTATCAAAAGCTAATGTATTCAAGCTACATAGAGTACTATTTTACACGAAACGTACGACTGCCATGCTTACGGACAAGTATAAGTGCGACGAACAGGTAGATCAGAGTCAGTGTAAATACGAATGCTGAGAAAATATCGATTGGAATCCGAACCACGATGCTAATTCCGCATGCAAATGATACAAGCATAGTTACTACAAAGTATAGCGGATTCTTAATATTCAGCTCCGTAGAATAAGGCTGAAAGATATAGTACATAAACAGATGATGTACGGAAAACAAGACTGATAGCAAAAGTATGCCTATCCATAGCATGAGAATATCCCAGATCAATACTTCACCGCCAGATGCTGCGATCACGATCGTCAGCACGGCTCCGAGAGCGGCAGCAATCAATAAGTTTAGACTTGTTATCCTAATCAGACGAATACAGAAATGTTCATAGGCAGCTTTTCGGTAGAAGCCATAACGCAGCAGGCTTACATCACAATTATAGAACATGGCTTTGCAAATTCTTTCTCCGACAGTCAGGAAGCTCATAGTCAGCATAAGAAAGGGAAAGATAGCTTCCACATTTGAGCTTAGAAGTGCAGCATATTGATCGAATATCAATACGATGGCAACTCCCACGACGCCCACTGCACCAATAATTGCAATCCGTTTGTACAAGGGCTCTATTATATTACTCCTGTGTCTTGCAAAAAAGAGAGCATTAAGATAGGCGTATCCAGCTTTAGAGTTGAACTTGTCACTACTTGTCCTCTCCAGGGAATAGTCGCTGTCTTTAGATGCAACGCTGGTTTTCTGCGCTTCATTCATCATGCGACCAATATCCAGCAAGGGATCGTCTCTCTTGGTAGCTGCATCAATCACCGTTCTGTAATCGGAGTAACGAGTGAGTCGAACTATAGCGAAAATGCCTAAACCAATAATAATGAATAAAGCCGGCCAACTTAGCAGCATTACTCCTGTAATTGGCTTCATATGAAGGAAAAGCGGTAAATAACCGGCTGCATAGCCAAGTCCGATCACGGTCCAGACAGCGGCAATCTGTTTAACTAAAACCATGCCCGTTTTTTCAAACAATTTAAGATGCAGATATTCACATAGAATCCTCCACATGGTAACAGCTAATGATAGCAAAACAACCTGTACGGTAGAAGCGCCAAGCTTTGCACCAAATATAAGCATAGCTGGCATCAAACAGATCAAAAACATGCTATAGCGATAACTGAGTGATGCTTGCATATATCGGGTTGATGATAGTCTCATCAGCTTCACAGCGACGTATTTTTCACGTTTGGGCTCCAAGATCGAGGCACTGCTAACGGCAGCAACTACAAAGCTGAGCATGAAAAAAAGATGTATAAATAGCTGCAGTTGATCTTCTATAGACAGCGTCTTTCCAAGTGCAACTACAGGCAAGTAAATGAGCAGACCAATATAAGCTAGCCTAGACACAAACCCCCAAAGGAAACTCAAGAGCAGTGCTATGACGGTTATAATCCGCTTTAACGATAGATTGGCATAAATATGGTCCGATACAAGCTTTCTGATTAGCGGTAGCTTCTGAATATAATAAATAAATAGATTTGCGATGGTTGAAATGCGGATGGAAAGCAAAGTGTTAAGTGTTCTCAGCATGGCTCTCATCCTTTAACAAATGAATAACGCTCTGTTCGAAATCTGGACTGTGTAGCAGCTCAGCCGGGACAGAGGATAGTTGTCCTTTGTTCAGCACGACAAGCTCATCGCAAAGATCCGTCGCCAGCTGCAAAATATGAGTGGAGAAAATAAGGATATGATCCGATTTCATTTCCCGCAGCATATTTTTCATTTCCAGTGCCACGATGACATCAAAGGAAGTCAGTGGTTCGTCCAGCAGAATTACCGGCGGTTTCGTAATGAGGAAGAGCAGCATCTGAAGTTTGTTCTTCATCCCATGCGAGTAGCCTTTAATAAGCCGATGACGATCTTCCTCTGTTATCCTCATCATGTCAAAATAATCGTCGATGCGCTGAGTCATTTGCATTTTGTCCCGGTTAATATCCATAAAAAATTTCACAAATTCATAGCCGGTCAGAAACTCAGGTAAAATCGGCAGCGAATATACATATCCAATATCCTGCTCTTGCAACTCTCGAATGCTTCCGTCCTCATCTATGAATGATTTTCCGTCATCCATTTTCATTTCACCGCTCAAACAGTTGAACAGCGTCGTTTTGCCGACTCCGTTACGACCGAGCAGTCCATAAATCTTTCCCTTCTCAAAAGTAAATCCGGCGCCTTGAAGCACCTTTTTGTTATCGAATTGCTTGACGATATTCTCTAATATCAAACGCAAGAGCAATCCCTCCGTTCGGGTTAATAAGCGAGCACTTATTAATCTTCTACGAAGTTGACAGCGGATAGGTCTCAAAAATATTGTTGAAACAAGTCGAGGGAATATTACGATTGTCAAGGGCTTTGGCATTTTTAATGATCACTCAATTACAAGTATCTGAGGAGATGTTGTGGCTATCACTCTTGAAGAAGCCCACGAGCCAAGCCCTGCTGAAATAATTGTTACACAGGCATAAGCAATGATTCCACCCCAATGCAGTATTAAAGGTAAATCAGCAATGCCGTAATCAGAGAGTATACTTCCCAGAATAACTGGCAAAAAATAAACTCCCAGAACGATGCCCATGACAGCTCCGATCGCAGAAAGTGCTACGATTCCGAGCGATATAGACAATCTAATTTTAGTTGAAGTCAGTCCGAGCGATTTATAGATGCCATAGGTTTTGCTTTCTTTTCTGATGTCAAGACGACTGGTGCTATATATGATGATGATTGTAACCCCTGTGAATAACAAGCCCATGATACTCATAGGCAGAATTAAAGATGCTACAGCCTGCTTATATACGGCATCTAATAGAGTTTGCTGCATAACTGCTGATGCTGAATCCTTATATTTCACATTTAATTCTTTTACAACTTGCTCTGAATCTCTGTTATCTTTCAAATTTATAAGTGCGGAATTGGGATTATTATAATCGGGACGATTCACTTTCAACACATCTGCTGTAATTCTTGCCGAGTAAGACATGTTGGCTATTGACTGATAGATTCCGGTAACCATAAGCTTATACTTGTAGCCTTCGATATAAGCCTCTACAACATCCCCTACTTCTTTACCCAGTTGTTTTGCTACATTGATTCCAATCGCAATTTCATTACTATTTCGTGGGTTCTTCCCTCTTAACGTGGCATATCCAGCCTCATTATAACTTCCATCCATAACATGTATTTGAAAATTCATGGATTGGACGTCTGAATCATCAGCGTTCAAGTTTCTTTCTGAAGAAACAACACCATTTACATATCCCAGCCAACCAATATTTTTAATTCTAGGGTCAGATGATATTGTCTTATTGAACTCCTCCTGGGAGAAAGTCGCTTTATTATTTATCTGCAGGATAATGTCGGATGAATCATATCCCCATGCAGATGATGTCTGTTTAATATTGCTGATACTGTATAACAAGACAAAACCTAGAACTAACACAGCTGACATAATCGTAGCTAAAAGCGTTATCAGAACGGATGATTTCCTATTCTTCCATATATTCCGCAGCCCGATAACAACAAGGAGGGGCGCTCTTTCAAAAGAAATTCTTTGATTTTCTCTAGCTGTGAATCGTTTTGTCATTATGCTGTTATCACTTTCGGACATCCCATATCGAATCGCTTGCATAGGCTGTACATGCCGAGCTTTATTCGAATAAAACAGCACACATAGTATAACGAGCATAAATACAAAGATTCCGACGGTTAAGGCCACAAGATAACTTTCAACACTGCCCCCAGCATCTCCCGTCTTTAAAGACGAAAGTGCACTTTCGACGATCACGTTCGATATCCATTGACTCGCAATTAGTCCGGGAAGAATCGAGACCATAGCAATCAATCCATATTGCATTAAATAAGTCCACATTGTTTTCCCTGAGGTCAATCCTAATGCTCTAATAACGCCAATCGTTTTATAATTCGATAGAATGTCATCTGATATCGTAAATCCAATCGTAAATAAAGCCACAAGCATCATTACAATGCCTAGAAAAATCATAATAAATCCAATCACTTTATTCATAATCAGATAAAAAGAGGACATTTCCTCAAAGCTCATTTTTGACTGCAAATAGGGTGTCTTCATATCTTTCTCGAATTGTTCCCAATAGCTTGAACTCTGATTATAGTTATCATATCTAAGCCCCATCATAAACTCTTCTTTACCTGGCATAGCTTGAAACTGTTCCAGATAATCCTCATGATTCATCCATATCCGTGCACCTGTTGGAAATGGGGCACCATAAGGCATATCCACAACGATGGCTGATACTTGCAATTTAAAACTCTTTTCACCTGCTGTAAATCCAAGGGTATCTCCTACTGAAATATGATATAAATAGGCAATCGATGTAGGGAGCCATATCGTTCCTTTTGCCGGCACTACACTCTCATTACCTTGTGCAATTATAAGATCATCCACTGCATAAGGGCGAGGAGGCGTATCCATCATAAATAAAGTTAAGCTTAAAAGCTCTGCAGAAGGCTCTTTGCCCTGATTGCTGATTCCAGCTAAAGTTCTAAACGGTATCAATTCGGATGAGTTAACCCCTTCTTGATTGCTCCACCACTGATGAACCTTTTGCGGGTCATGCAGTTCATTTCCTAATACCAGCATTTCATGAGAGCCATGTGTTTTATTGTGCATATCGGTAAACAAATTATTTGTATTCAGAATAACTGTCACTGATGTAGCTAGCAGCAATGTAGACAAGAGGATGAGTAAGCCAATTAATCCATTATGTATTTTCTTCTTCCTTATATTAGCTAGGCAAAGAGAGTAAACTGCATACATAGACGCTTACCCCTTTCCTGAAACGCATGAAAATATGATCGCTTCTCTGTCTTGGATATGAGTATTATCAAACTTGCCAAACTCCAGTACATCTGCTATTTTCCCATCTCTTATCATGATAAGACGATCCGCTCTGCAGGCCGCTTTGATATCATGGGTTACCATGACCACAGACTGCCCCTTACGATTCATATCCGTTAAAATATCCAGAACAGCTACACCTTGATCATAATTCAAGCTTCCTGTCGGCTCATCCGCAAATATAAGATCTGGAGAATTAATCAACGCTCTTGCAATCGCCGCTCTTTGTTGTTGTCCACCAGAAGTTTGAGATGGTAGGCGATACTTCTGTCCATCAATTTCCATCGCCTTCATCAGTGAGAGCGCTGCGTTCTTCACTTTCTTCTTTGGCTGCCCGGTAATATAACCAGGTAAAGCTATATTCTCATATAAGGTAAGGTCAGGTACCAGATTGATGCTTTGATAAATATATCCGATTCTATTCGCTCTGAAATCGGCTAATTGCTTCTCTGTATAGTTATCAATCCTCTCTCCTTGAAAATAAACCTCACCTACTGTTACGCAATCAAGTCCACTTAGAAGATACAGCAGCGTAGACTTGCCTGAACCTGAATTACCCATAATAACTGTAAAATCACCTTCATAAACTTCTAAATCCAGATTTCTGATTGCATGAAATTGTTCGCTGCCTGTGGAATAGGTTTTGCACAGGTTCTTAGCTTGAATGATCGCTTTTTTCACTAAAAATATGCCCTCCTCTAGTAAATACCTATTCTCATTGTAAGAGGCATTTATATATAAACCCTTATCTAAATATTAATGAAATATTACAGGCGCTAGCTATCCTAACGGAATGTAACAATAAAATACCGTACCTTGACCTTGTACACTTCGGAAAGAAATCGAACCATGATGCGCTTCAATAATATGCTTGCAAATGGAGAGTCCTAATCCCGTCCCCTCATTTCGAGGTGTGGAATTAATCTTTCCTTTAAAATAACGATCAAAAACAAAAGGCATATCCTGTGGAAGAATTCCTTTCCCTGTATCTGCGATTGTTATTTTCAACTGTCCCCGCTCAAGCTCTAAATCCACACGAATAGAATCACCCGCAGATGTATGTTTCAAGCTATTTGAGATGAGATTTGATATGACTTGTTCCAATCGATGAGCATCCACATGGATCAACACATTGGGAATGTGCTGTGGCTCTATGAAATTCACCCCTGCTGTGCGAACATAATGTCCGATCGGTTGTAAAATAGTAAGCAATACGTCCCTGCTATACTGCTCAGTGAGCGTTACTGAAATCTGTCCTAATTCCTTTAACGCATGCAGTAACAGATCGTCTATTAATCTCGTCATTTTGTCCGTATTGTTATGCATAACCTCAACATATTCCATAACTGATGACATATCAGTACAGACCCCCTCACGTATAGCTTCAATGTAAGTCTTCAGTGTCGTGAGGGGTGTCTTGATTTCATGTGAAATATTTGAGATCAGTTCCTTCTGTGCTTGCTCTTGTTCATCTCTCCTAAGGCTATGGTGCATAATTTCCATTCTCATTTGATCAAACATCGCATAGACTTCACCGATCTCGTCCATCCTTTGGTATCCAGCTTGCATCTCATAATTTCCTTTTAGAATAGCTTCTGAGTAATCTTTTAACTGATGAATAGGCTCGAAGATACCTCTTTTGAGTTTTTTCCTAAGAAGAAGCATCAGGATGCATAGGATGAGTACCATTGAAGTCATTACAACAAAAAGGATAAGAGATACTGTATGGCCTCTCTCAACAAAGACAGTACTCGCAGGTATGGTAAAAATAGCATTACCAACTTGAACCTGGGTAGCCTCATCAACTACAGGAAAAGCGATGTTATATGAATCCCTATTTACTCTTGCATGATATAAATCATAATGAAGCGCTGTTTTTAAATCGATTTGTTGAAGGGTGTTGTTTGGTGAGGAATTGATCAGGACACGCCCGTCGAGCCCCACATAGACTAGGCTCACTTGGTATTCTTGGGTCATGGCCAAGAGGGATTCGCGTAACTTGGAATCTTCAGAAATTTGTTGATTATTTTGTGCCAGATACAGCATGATATCATTCACTTGGAGTCGAACCTGATTAATTACATACTGTGAATCAGCTTTTTCCCCATTATTGTAATTATTCCAAAGCAAGCCAGCCCCACTTCCTATTAATATGAATAGACATGTAATAACGGCAATAAACCATTTTTTAATCCAATCATTCAGGTACATATGTATCTCCTATCCTACATGTCATTCATCGAAGCTAAATTTGTATCCAATCCCCCAGACTGTCTTAATATACATAGGGTTTGACGGATCCACTTCTAGTTTCTCTCGTAATCTCCTGATATAAACGGTTATCGTACTTTCATCTCCATAGGCGGTGTAACCCCATACAGCATCCAATAGCTGACTTTTAGAGAATACTTGATTTCTATGCTTGGATAGGAAAAATAATAGTTCGAGTTCTTTTGCAGACAATGAAATTTCTTTATCTTCTTTCGTTACTTTATATCCCTTTTTATCAATGGTGATCTTTCCAAAGTGTAGAATATCTTCATGATCCGATTGTTTAGGCGGCGTACTGATCATGCTCTCAACTCTTCGTAAATTGGATTTAATTCTTGCCAATAATTCACTTAGCGAAAATGGCTTCGTCATATAATCATCCGCACCAAATCCAAGCCCAAGAACTTTATCTGTATTGCTGCCCCTTGCACTTAGAATAAGTATAGGAACATTATTCTTCTCACGAATTTGTCGACAGAGTTCAATACCATCAACATCAGGCAGCATAATATCCAGAATGACGAATTCTGGATTTAATAATTCAATGAAATATAGTGCCTCTTTACCATTATTAGCAATGGTAGCCTCATATCCGTTCTTATTCAGATAATCCTTAACAATTCGAGCAATATCATATTCGTCTTCAACAATAAGAATGTTCTTGTGTCGATTCATTATTTATTCTCCTGATCGTATAAAAAGATGATTAGTTAATCACATTGATTATTCGTTAATATTCGGCTTATATCCTGCTTTATTGCAACTTGGCCGCTTAAAATTATTGTTCCGCGCATCAACTTGTAACCACACAACAAAATAAACCTACTAGCGTACTCTTCTAATAAATCAAAATTGGTCGAACGTCAGTACGTACCACAAAAACACGATCCTATCAATTACATTGGAAATCCGTACATTAATTTTTTTTGCGGAATATGACATAGGTAATAATCGTTAATACGACATATATGACAATCACAACAGCAAGGGTAATCATTCGCTCTTTTAGGCTGCCGTCGGCAAACAATACCGGGCCTAACCCAAACATCGTCACCAGCGCATACATAACAAACATAACAAGACCAAGTGTAACTTTCATTGTTCAAGCACCTCATTTTATCCATTGCCGCACTCGATGATTATATTTTAGAGTGCCAACCAGATTTTATTATAATCCTAAATGAATTAAGCTAATTCAAATGGGTTTCACTATTAAAATATGATTTTAATTGAGCTCTGAATAAATCACTTGCATTTTGCACAACCTTTGCTTGATAACGTCTAATTTGACGGTTCAGGGAGGTTTTTTTATCAAACGGGTTATTGCAATCGCAGCTATATTACTCATTGCAGGATGTTCAGGTAAGGATTCGACAAACACGCAACAGTTGCAACAACAGCAACAACAGCAACAACAGCAGCCTCAACAACAAACGAAGGTTCAAACTCAATCTAACAACAATGCTGCGTCAAGATCAAACTTAACACAAGCGTCATCCATTTCTACACCGAATGCAGGAAAATCATCAGTTACGGCTAAACAGGCACCTAATGACACATCAGGTTTGATGGATTGGTTCAACCGCAATTACGGATCAGCAAAAAATCCACAGAATCAGACCCAAAATCCACCGAATCAGGTCCAAAATCCACCGAATCAGGCCCAAAATCCGAAACCGTCTGCTAATCCGCAACAGTCCGCCGATTCATCCCAATTTGCGCAGCAAGTGTTAAATCTGGTGAATCAAGAAAGAACAAAGGCAGGCTTACAGTCCGTTAGTATGAATAGCAGTCTTTCCAACATGGCTATGGACAAAGCGCAGGATATGTATAAAAATAATTATTTTGATCATCAGTCACCGACTTATGGATCCCCGTTTGATATGATGAAAGCATACGGAATTTCCTTTAAAACAGCAGGAGAAAACATCGCCAGAGGCCAACAAAGCCCAACTGAAGTCATGAACCAATGGATGAACAGTCCTGGCCATCGTGAGAACATCATGGACAAAAGCTTCACCCAAATTGGAGTAGCTTACTATAACGGTGAGTGGGTTCAAGAATTCATTGGCTAGTAACACACAAGAAGAAACGGCTTCACCGTCTTTGAAAGTCGCGGCGTTTCTTAAGGTGATACTTAGAATTTATAAGACGAATGTTATAAATTTTATATCACTACATCAAGCACGCCAAATACGGCGTGTTTTTTTGTGAGCCTTTGGCTATTGCAGTTTCCATATTTACACTTTCAAGAACATAAGTTATTATAAACATATGTTATTAGTAACATAATGAGGTGATTATTAAATGTCTATCCAATATGCCATACTTGGACTTCTTAGCTGGAAGCCTTCTACAGGATATGAATTAAAAAAGATTATGGAAGAATCTTCAATCATGTATTGGTCTGGTAACAATAATCAAATATATAAATCGCTTGTACATCTATTGGATGAAGGTCTTGTGACTAACGAAATTCAACATCAGGAGAGTTCTCCATCAAAGAAGATATACAGCATTACGGATGAAGGACTTGCCAGATTGAAAGAATGGGTTCTTTCAGAACCAGAAGTTCCTGAGTTCAAGAAAGTTTTCCTGGTTCAATTGGCGTGGGCTGAACAACTAAGCAACGAGGAATTAAATGAACTGCTGATACAATATGAAAACAAGATTAAAGTACAACTTTTATTCGAGCAGGAAAAAATCAAACGTAAGTCACTTTCGCCAAATAGAAACCCACGTGAAGCATTTTTGTGGAATGAGATTTCCGAGAACCTACTATCATCCTATCGCAACGAACTAAACTGGGTTCAAAGAATTCGTGAAGAACTATATAAAAATGAATTAATGGAGGAGACGATTATGAATTATAAAATCGTAGAGGACGGAACTAAAAAGTATATTGAATTCATATCTGCCCAAACCCCACTTAGCACTGAGCAGGATGCTGTGGATCTCGTCGCTTTGTGCAAAGAAAATGATACGTATCTTCTTATGCTGCATAGTCATGCTCTTTCGGAGGATTTTTTCAAGCTTCGAACAGGCGTAGCAGGTAAAATGATTCAAAAATTTATCAACTACTATGTTAAAACTGCAGCGGTCATTCCAATGGAATTGGTTAACAACGGAAAGTTCAAGGAAATGGTGCTCGAATCCAATAAAAGCAACCACTTTAGAGTTTTTGAAACCAGAGAAGATGCAGAGAGTTGGCTTTTAAAATGAATAATGAGAGTTTGCAGTCAATTCAAATACTGTAAAAATGCAACATGCTGTCCTCGATAAAAGGACAGCATGTATTTTTCATTTTACTTGCTTGGTCTGTGCTTCTTGCTGATAAATAATGGATCCCCCATAATGTCCTGTCAGAAACACAAGCGTACCGCCTAGTAAAGAAAGAACTAGCAATACGGGTATAAATATTTTAGACTGACTGTACTTGGCATAACGCTTTAATTGCGGGAAGTATGGGAGCCACTGATAAAGCTTTATTAGCACTACAATTCCAAATGTTAATAATGTAAGGAAAGCCAAATTTTCATGACGACTTATCGCTGATCTGGATGCTCCCATTACTTGCCTAGCAAAGCTCTCTCCCCCATCTCCTGTCATATAAGCAATAATCCCTGACAAGAAACCGGTTATGAGCAAAAATCCAGCAAGCTGATTCCAAAATTTTGGCCTCCACAAAGCGATGATTTGAATGATTGCACCAAGAAATAATAAACTAATTGGAAAATGAACAATAATCGGATGCAGTGGCATACTCATTTTACGAACACTCCTTTTCTAATCAAAATTTTCATGTATTCAATCCTGCTCCCCACTGACAATTGGAAGCGTTACGATAAAAGTACTGCCAGTTCCAACAATACTCTCTGCTCTAATCGATCCACCGTAAGACTCTGCTATCCATTTGACAATCGATAGGCCTAAACCTGCATGACCTTCTGTTCGATTACGCGCTTCATCCAATCGATTAAACCGTTCAAAAATTGTCTCCAGCTTATCTGGAGGAATCCCTATGCCAGTATCTTGTACATATAAAGTAAGCACTCTGCCCTTAATCTTGGCTTCTACCAAAATACTTCCGCCTGACGATGTGTACTGCATCGCATTATCAAGTAAATTGATCATTAATTGTTGGAAACGCGCTTGATCAGCTGTAATAATCGCATTTGTCTTCACTTGCATTTCCAGTTTAATTTTCTTTTGAGCAGCTATAGGATCAAACTTGCGAAATATTCGTTCTAACTCTTCATCCAATGAAAATTGAACATCATTATGCATAATTGTAGAACTGTCCGCTCTGGCTAAGGTCAGTAAATCTGATACAAGCCTGGTCATTCTTTTGATCTCATCCTTCATATCCCTCATGACTTGTTTGCCAAAAGAACTTATCTCTTCCTTAACCTCTCCTTCCAATACTTCCATAGACGATTGCAGTACGGTAAGTGGAGTTCGCAGTTCATGAGAAGCATCGGCTGTAAACCTCTGTTGCTTAGCAAAGGATTGCATAATCGGCTTCATAGAACGCTTGGACATAAGATAGGCAAACAAAATGGAAACGATGAAAAAGCAACCCGAAATAACAATCAACGTAAGAACCAATTGCATAAGCAGCTTTCGCTGCTCGGTTATATCAATTCCAGCAATAATACTTCCTATGTATTCACCCTCCTCATACATCGGTCTTCCAGCAAGCATCAGATGAATCTTCCCTTGATGTATATCATAGGCACGCTGAATCGTTTGGTTTTCCTTCGGTATCCAATCCTCTATATCATCTTGAATATCCTCTGCAAGCTCCTGATCATCGGCATCTGTCATAACGATATGTCCTTCATGATCCAGCAGCAAATAAAAGGGCCTTAGCGGCACTTCAATTGGACGATGCTTATCGTTTGTATCCTTTTTCTCATTATGCTCCTTCTCCAGCTTGCGCTTATGTGCATCCTGATTAAGCAGATACAACTCGCCAGCATGTTCATTCTTTTCCTCAATAACGACAGCCTCAAGCTTATCTGCCTGTTCCTTGAAAATAATCGATGATAGAAGTACATAACAGGTCACATTAATAAGAAGCAGAAATATGATCATTATGCCTGAAAAAAATATCGTCAGCTTGCGGCTTGTTCTAGCAAACATCAGGTACCTCCAATGTATAACCAGTTCCCCTGACATTGATAAGTGTTATTGGGCCTAGTGTGCAATCAAGCTTTTTTCTTAGTTGTTTGACCAACGCATCAAGAGAATTACTGTTCACATCCGCATCAAATCCCCAAATTCGATCAATTAGAAGCTGGCGCGATAATATTTTTCCATAATTTCTCATCATCAGCTCCATCAACTGAAATTCTCTTATCGTCAGCACAATGCTCTTGGTATCATAAACCAACGTTTTCTCATTTAACATCAGTCGGTAGGAATGCACCTCTATCCACTCATCCTGAACCGGCTGTGCAACACGTCTGGATAATGAACGTATTCTTGCAAACAGCTCGGCAAATTCAAAAGGCTTGATGATATAATCATCAGCTCCTGCATCCAGTCCATTAACTCGATCATCGATGGTATCCTTTGCAGTAAGCATAATAATGCCGCCATTGAACGCCTCAGTCCGCAAATACCGACATACAGCAGTTCCATCCATTCTCGGCATCATCCAATCTACAATGATCAAATCATAATGAATGCTTTTAATATAATCGATTGCTTCAATACCGTCCTTCACCCAATCTGTTGTATGTCCTTCTTTATTAAGCATATGAACAACCAAGGGACCAAGCTTAACATCATCTTCCGCAAGCAGTATGTGCATGTATATCCCCCTCTAGTTTGCAGGCTTTATCTCGTTAACTCATTATACCTCTAACTATTGAGACTCAGCCTGCTTATCGGGTATTTTTTTCTTCATCCTCAACAAGATAAATAGTACAAATAATAGTGCTGTAAGGACATACATCCCTTTGACCATGGACTGCCCGGAATCGGAACCTGCTGTCAATCCATGGATGAATGACAATACAAATGCAGGAAATGCAAGATAATGTATCGATCGCCATGCTTTTATACCTAGCTTCTTAATTCCATCTGAGCTTAGCATCACAGCTAGAAACATATAGAAAGCCAGAATTCCAATTCCTGTAGCAATTGGCTTATACTCCGCATAGAACGGAACAAGCAGCTCTACTACACGGAATGGTTGAAAGTCATCAATCCATAACACAACACCGTGAATCAGACTGAATAAGAATCCGAACCATCCAAACCACTGATGAGCGATGATGAGCTTTGCACGTTGTTTAATTGAAACTTGTTTGCTATGTGCAAATGCACCCAGAATAACCGAAACAAATAACAGCAGATATGAGCTGAAGCCTGCAGCCTTTGTAACCCCCCATGTCGTCAAATATTCCAACATGACTACACCATCTCCTCAATGTAATTCCGAACATACCGATTCAGCTTAATATTTCCGCTTCGAGTCATGAAAATATACCCATATCCAGGAAAATGCTGCTCCATCCAACCATTCACTTCATTAGCCTGCAGCATGCAAATCACCTTGGATGCAACCTCAGCAGATGTGGTTGATGGTCCTAGAACAGTTGCCTGTACAATATCAGTGAAAACAGGTTTCTTAGTAATTCCATCCAGAATATGATGTTTCAACTGCCCCTGATGCAACCAGCTTCGGTAGAGTACATTTGAAGTCGCGACTGCTGCTTGCCTAACGCACAGCTGCATGACTTCCTTGCTTTCTTCAAAGGGATGCTGTATTCCGATTATCCAAGGCTCTTGCTGGCTCCATACAAACAAATCACCGCCAGCATCAATTATTCCTGAAGATACTGACAGTTCGTGGTGAAGCAAGTGATACACTTGATCTACCGTCCAGCCTTTGCCAATCCCGCCAAGATCGATATCCGCATGTTCCTGTTTGACCAAAATATGCTCATCATCTGATAGTATCAAAGTATCTCGTCTAGGAATGATTTCACTCCCAACACCTCCATGTTCTAAACTCGGTTCTCCTATCGCAATTTGAAGCTTCTGAGCTTTGGTTAATTGCTCAAATGACCGGTCGTATCCCTCCTTCTGCAACGCTGTTCCTATTAAAGGATTGAATTTGAAATCAGTAGATACAGTATAATTCCAGGCTTCCTTCACTAAATTGTATAAATCCTTAGATGCTCGAAATGGGCTTCCAGTTACTGTGGCATTCCATTGTGATAATTCACTATCCTCTCGAAACCGTGAAGCAATTGCTTCATTTCTAGTGAATAAATCAGTAACCTTCACCTTCCAATCCGGATTCACAAAATCATTGCTGATTTGTACACTAATCTCTGTATTCATAGCCCTGAAGGTATGTACATCCATCACTTAGGATCTCCTTGTACGAACATGACTTTTAATCTTCACGTTCGTATCACCACTTCTAGGTTGCAAAGTAAGCTCATTCTGCCCCCAGTCCAGACCCGATATCCAGTTTTCTCTTTTCCGAAGCTCAGATTCGTCCATATTTTGGATGCGCCTCAACTCTTCTTCATTATGAATAAAGCCTTCTTTATCTGAAAAAGTCTCGAATTGATTTACAGCCAAACCGTTTTCAGTGTTTACTTTCTTATGCTCAAGCACCGTTTGTTCCGCATATAGAATCCCAGTAAATAAGGCTACGCTTGATATGCCAATCATCCATTTCGTTGCTTGACGAGACATCATTAGTTCAGCTCCTTCCAGATCATTTGTAATTCTCCTTTTGTAATGTCAGGTGATACCTGATAGTGAACCATATCTGCAAGCAGTACAATAGGAATGTACAGTTGACCATTTAGCAATATCGGCTTATTTATGATCTGCTTCATTTGCCCATTGATAAACATTCTGGAATGACCAGCTCTAACAATAAAATCTTGTATTTGCTTTTCCTGAACACCGTTATTAACAATAACTTCCAAAGCACCTAACTTGTCATAAAATAGGGCAGTTATGCCGAGATGCTCTAGCAGAGGCTTGGCTGGAATGTACAATATATTGTCCTGATTCAACCCCTCAAGCTCGAGACTGCTCAGTCCATTTGAAAATACATTTTGGATCATCAGCTTTTGTTGTTTCAAATTGCCTGTTTGATCCACTTCAGCGACAGTTTCATTTTTCTCCGTATCCCTATATTCCCATTCCTCTTCATCTTCCTCATCCTCATCATGATTCCTATCCTTATCTGATTCCAATTCTTTCTCTTGATGCTTGGCGTCCTTGCCCTTATCATGGTCAGCGTAGACGTAAGAAGTCTGGGGGATAGTGATTGCACCAATAAAAGTCAAGACAGCAATAAGGATTGTCAGTTTTCTAGCGTAACGGTTCAGTAGATTACTATTCATATTGGACGAATCACCACTTTTTCTATGTTCTTATCAAAGAGTATAAACACCTAATCTGAAAAAAGAATGAAAATACAGTTTTTTTCGAAACTGCAGGAGAAAGTGTAGGAGTTATTCGCAACTAAAAACAAAAMACGACCCCGAGCCTTATAAGGTTCGGAGTCGTTATATAATTAGTTGAATTCACTGAGTTAATCAAGTACTTCACTATTTAATGGAGGCTTCATAAATAGCCTGAATGGACTTGGATAGCATCGCGTTGAATTCATCGTCTGTTTGCCCGGCACTTAGTCCCTGTGCTAAGGCTCGTGAGAAACTGGCTATCAATCCGTGATTATCGGCCAGCTTTTCGTTTGCTTCCGCTTGAGTATAGCCGCCTGACAATGCCACAATCCGTACAACGTGTGGATCTTCCATTAAATCGCTGTAGAAATTATCTTCCGTCGGTATGGAGAGTTTAAGCATGACCTTAACGTCTTTGCCAAGGGCAGATAATTGAGCGAAAATTTCATCCTTTAATATTTTTTCCGATGTTCGCTTATCCGCGCTATATATATCAACTTCTGGTTCGATAATCGGAACCAGTCCCATCCCTACGATTTGGTTACCGATGGCAAACTGTTGCTCAACGACTTTTTTGATTCCGGCAGGATTGGCTTCCTTAATAAGGGAACGCATTTTCGTCCCGAATATGTTTCGCTCTACCGACCGCTTCAGAAGATCGTTTAAGCCGGAGATGGGCTTCATAAGCTGAACTCCGTCTTCGAGATCAGCGAGCCCTTGATCCACTTTTAGAAAAGGCACAATTCCTTTCTTCTCCCAAAGGTAATCAGCGGTAAATTGCCCATCGATATTACGATCCATTGTGTTCTCAAATAAAATCGCACCCAAAATGTACTGGGAATCAAACGCAAGACTCTTGATGATTCGCGTTCTCATCTCATGAACCAATTCATACATCTCTTCTTCATTGGAATAGCTGCTTTCGTTAACTCCATACTGCAGCAGTGCTTTAGGAGTACTTCCGCCGCTTTGATCCAAGGCCGCAATAAAGCCCTTTCCCGTACGGATCCGATCCAATTGCTTTGTATTCATGAATGATTCTCCTTCCCTTTCGTGGACTGGAATGACTTCGAACCCTTTTATTATAGCACTTTTACTAGCGAGCATACATTCCGCCATTTAATAAGAAAAATGCAAATAAGGGTGTTCCACAGCCATTTTCATAGCTTTGGTACGCCCTCATCCCATATTCTTAGTTATTAACTTATTCTAGTGATACCTTCCTCTATACAACTCAATACATAATCGATTTGTTCATATGAGATAATAGCTGGCGGTTCAAGGCGAATGACGGTAGCGTTGTTTATCGTGCCGCCTACAAGGATCTTTTTGGTAAACAAATATTTTGCCAGATCATAACCAAGTGGATTGGTGGCAAATTCCATGCCGATCAACAGTCCCATGCCCCGCGCTTCAACAAGAATGTTGGAATGCCTGCTTTGTATCTCTTTTAACTGTTTCAAGATGTAATCGCCTTTCTCTTTGGCCATCTCAGGTATGTTCTCATCTAATATTGTATGAATACCTGCGATTGCACCGGCACAGCAAAGCGGGTTCCCGCCAAAGGTGGATGAACCAAGCAAGAATGGATTTTCCTCCATAGGGCCCCACCATTTCTTTTTAGCCACCATAGCTGCGATAGGCATGACACCTCCGCCAAAAGCTTTACCTAATGTCATGATGTCAGGCACAACGTTCCAGTTGTCGACACCGAATAATGTTCCCGTTCGTCCCATACCCGTTTGAACTTCATCAGCGATCAATAGACATTCATATTTATCGCAGATCTGTCGCAACCTTGGTAAATAATCATCAGGTGGAATATTGACTCCGCCTTCGCCTTGAATCGGTTCAATAATGACTCCTGCAACCGTCTCTCCTGTTGCTATCAGCATGCGAATCGCTTGTTCCACTGCATCCGCATCCCCATAAGGTACATGCTGAAAACCAGGAACAAGTGGTAAATAAGGCTCACGAAATTTCGCTTTACCAGAAGCAGACAACGACCCAAACGTTTTGCCATGGAAACCGTTCTCCATTGAAATAAACCACTTTTTCCCGGTTGCCAGACGCGCCAGTTTAAGCGCCATTTCGTTTGCTTCTGTTCCACAGTTAACTAGATAAGAATGTTGCAGATCACCGGGTGTAATATAAGCAACTAGCTTCGAGAGATAGCCTCGCAAAGGATCTACCATTTCCTGACTATGCAAGGCATACCGCTTCAATTGCGCTTCTACTGCTTTAACAACTTTGGGATGACGATGACCAAGCAAATAGACTCCGTAACCGCCGAGACAATCAATATATTCGTCCCCCATCGTATCCCTGAAAACAGCTCCCTCATCTTCCCATTCCACCACAGAGAAATCGGTCGATACTGATTTGCGATGTGCCAGAACTGCTTTGGTCACATAGTTGGAGAAATTCTCAATTGAGTCCGTAACAATTTGTTTGTTTTGATCAGGAGTCAGTTTCTCACTTTTAATAAACCCTAGAATTTCCTCTGCCAGCGCTATTGCCTCATCTTTTGTTTTACGTTGCATTCTATCACCTTTCTCAAATTAGTATGTTAATTTGCAATTCCTAAATCTGATGAACTACCTCACCATCAATAATGGTTAGCACGACTTTGGTATCCCGGATCATATCCGATGGAATATCGAGTAGGTTACGATCCAGAACGATAATATCAGCCAGTTTGCCAACTTCAAGAGTACCTAATTCCTGATCTTTGAAAACGCCGTACGCCGATCCGGATGTATAGGCCTTCAAGGCTTCCGCAACCGTAATTCGCTCATTCGGATTCCATCCTCCTTCTGGCTGCTCATCGTTATGGATTCTGGTCACCGCACGGTAGATTTCTAACATCGGATTGAGCGGAACCACAGGAAAATCGCTGCCAAATCCTAAACGTGCACCGCTATCCAGAAGTGTTTTGATCGACCATGTATAAGGATCTCGTTCTTTGCCAAGCCGTACAGGATACGGATTTTCTTCAAATGTTTGAGTCAATGCCATATGCTCAGGCTGCATCGAAGCAATTACACCGAGCTCTGCAAAACGAGGGATATCATCCGGATGAATCACTTCAATATGTTCAATAGTATGGCGCGAATCTCTGACTCCGTTATGATTACGAGCTGCTTCTATACAGTCCAAGCCTAGACGGACCGCACCATCTCCACACGCATGCAGCCGTACCTGGAATCCTTCCTTGTCTGCTTCAATGACCCATTCCTTTACCTTTTCAGGAGAAATCAGCGTATAACCCTTTGAATCAGGTTTGTCTGAATAGGGGTCTACGAGCAATGCTGTATATGTAGCAGGTACACCATCCAGGAACTCCTTTAGCCCGGAAAATCTCAATTTATTAGATGCATATGTATCCCGTAAAAAGCGAGGACGTTCCAGATCCCCATTTAATGTAGTCAGGAAATGAACGCGGGTTGTTAACTTCCCCTCTTTTTCAAATTCAACATACATATCCAAATCCCCAATTTCCATGCCTGGAACAGGGAAAAAGTCGCTGATGGAGGTAATCCCCAACTGGACTGTTTGTTCAAAAAAACTTTGGTATAGTTTTACTTTTCGAGCGTGAGGCAAATGATAGGCTTCTTGAGCAAGAGCCATAGCTGTTTCAAATAAAATACCGGTAGGTTCGCCATGTTCATCCTTAAGGATCTCACCATAGAGCGGATCAGGTGTCTCTGAGGTAATATTGACAATTTCCAAAGCTTTGCTATTCAACCAGGCACCGTGACCTTCAGCATTTTGCAAATATACCGGACGATCTGGAATTAGACGATCCAAAGTACTACGATGCGGGAGATTTTTATTTTCCCAAAATGTATGGTACCAGCTAAAACCGAAGATCCATGGATCTTCCGGCCTTGAGTCCGCGAATGCTTTCACCATTTCTGCTGCTTCTTCTTCCGAAGTGGCATTAAGCAGATTAACACTATCTTGATACAGGCTGCCAGGCAGCACATGCAGATGAAAGTCGTGAAAACCAGGCATAATCAATTGATCCCCGAAGGCATGCACCTTTGTATTCGGCCCAATATGTTTCTCGATTTCAGTGAGATCACCCATCGCGACAATACGATTGCCTGTTATCGCTATAGCGCCGGGACAAGCCGTCTCACCGATACCAGTAAAAATTGAATTACTAGAAATAACGAGATCTGCCGTTTCTGTATAATTAACTGACATTGTACCGCTCCTCTCTTAAACGCAAAGTCACATGTTAACGCTCTGTGAATCGATGGCGATATCCGCATCTTCAAAATTCATCTCTGGAGGTCGTTTACTGAATATTTTGGTCAAATAGAGCAGATAGATAAATCCACAAGCAGCCCATACAATTCCAAGAATCATGGCATTCTTATCTAAACTCGTCCACAGCCAAATATTAAATAAGGCACCTATAATCGGAAATACAAGGTAACGGATTGTTTCTTTTGCAGAACGTCTGTGTTGTTTGATGTAATAGTGAGATATGACGGATAAATTAACGAATGTGAAGGCGACCAGTGCTCCAAAGTTTATAAATGAGGCGGCGGTGACTAGATTGAGGAATAGAGCAGTTAAAGAGAATAGTCCAATCAAAATAATATTGTAAATTGGAGTTTTAAGTTTGGGGTGAATATATCCGAATATTTTTCGTGGAAGAACCCCATCTCTCCCCATTGCGAATAGAAGACGAGCAACGCTCGCATGAGACGATAAACCGGATGCAATACCAGTGGTAATTAAACCAGCTAGAAAAATAGCGTTGAATAACGATCCCCCGATCCGTGCTGCAATTTCAACTGAGGCAGCATCAGGATTGACGAAAGAATTGTAATCTGGAAATACCATATGACCAACGTAAGATACGAATATGAAAAGCAAACCACCGATTACAACGATGAGCATAACCGCTTTTGGAATCGTCTTCTTGGCATCAATCGTTTCTTCCGAGAGCATCGTAACCGAGTCAAACCCTAAGAAGGATAGACAAAGTATAGATGCACCTGCTAATACAAATGAGAATGAAACTTCAGGATTATAAAAAGGAAGCGAAGAAAAAAAGGTGCCCGTCCCCATTCCACCAGCGATACCTTTAATGGAGAAAATAACAAACAACACCACAGCTAAAACCTGAAATCCAACTAATAAGGCATTTATACTTGTAGTCAACTTAATTCCCAAACTGTTTACAAGTGTTACGGCAAAGGCCAACCCAACGACCCAAACCCACATCGGAATTGACGGGAACGTAGCAGTAAGATAGATAGAATTAATCAAAATATTAAGCATCGGGAGAAACAGATAGTCCATTAGGATCGACCAACCAACCAAGAACCCCATGTGGGGGCTAATCGATTTTTGGGTATAGGTATAGGCTGAACCAGTTACAGGATAAGCTCTTACCATCGGTCCATAACTCAATGCAGTAAAGAGCATAGCAATCAAGGCGAAGATGTATGCAGCAGGCAGCATACCATGCGAGGTTTGAGCTGCTACTCCATATGTGCCGAAAACTGTCATTGGAGCCATATAAGCCAGACCGAATATAACGACGGGAAACAAAGTAAGCGTACGTTTAAGAGAGTATTGGTTTTCCATAAGCCTAACCTCCCAATTAATTTAAGCAGATCAGCTTTCTCTCTTTAGCCCCTACCCAGGACGTGCTAATTTCAATTTATTTATCCCCTTTGAGTATCTTCTACTAACACCTCATTCCTAGAGCATTACGTGAAGTAAGCGCTATCACGATTAGGCTTTAATGTAAATGTCAATAAACTCCAGCCTTGGGTTTTACTATAAATAAAAGTTCACAAAAAAGACACGTCTATGATGTACGAAAAATTAGTTTCATTTTCTATCATGATGAATAAAAAAAGAATACTTTTCCCCTAATCTCAGCATGGGAAAGTAATCTTTAACTTTAATTCTTGCAAAGTGAATCAATTTAACCCAAATGAAGATCTACACTAAAAAGATCATACAGTTTGTAAGCGAGCATGAGATTAAACCGCTGTTCTGCATCATCAATATCGTTTTTTAACAAATCTCTTATTTTCTCCAGACGATACTTTAATGAACTTCGGTGAATATACAAAATCTCAGCTGCATCTTTGATGTTGCCATTCGTTTGCAAATAGACTCTCAAGGTATTAAACAGATCCCTGTTCTTCCCATGTCCATACTGCAGTAAAGGCTCGATATAGGTTTTTATAAATAAAGGCACAGCAAACGGATCACTCAAATGATACAAAACAGAATACGAGCCTAACTGGTGAAAGCTGAAATACCCTTCGTTCGGAAAATGCGTACATAGGATTGTCAAAGTTTTTTGCGCTTGCTTGTAACATAATGTGTAATCTTCGATATGATTGGCTTCTTGACTTATACCAGCATGGATGGAAGCTTTATCAAACTCTGCCAGAATGAGCTTTCGAACACTTTCATAGAAAGTTTTCCAAAAATCGCCTTTACTGCTCTCCTGTGGCACAATCACGATCACATAATCATCTTGCCTGGTAAGCACAATCCCTTGCTCCATGCGGGACACATAGTCCCGTATCCGTTCCCAGATCCAGTTCCTTCGAGCATTAGTTTCGAATAAATCTGACTTCTGATCAGCCTTGTCAAAATCGATAGCAAATACGCCAATCGTATGCGGTTTATCAATATTCCAATTAAGTAAATTCGCATACTCTCTGATTTCGCTTTTATCTTGTATATGCTGAGAAAGCAAACGATGAAAGAATCCATCCTTTACCTGCTCACGTATGTCGAGAGCAACTTTCTGTTTGATAAATTGAACCGCATAAACATTCAGTGCATGATTAAGCGTCATTCTTAGTACAATATCTAGCTTACTTCTAGGTATAATTAACCCCAAATACCCGAAGACCTCACCCGCACCAACGATCTTCCATATACCTGCTTCAAAGCACCCTTCTTTCTTAATCCAATACTCCAATTGCTTGCCATCTTTGAATCGCTTCTTATGGTCAGCTACATCAAGCATCAAAGCATCCAGACAAAGATTATCTTTTTCCAAGATGAAGCTGGAAGCGATATTAAAAAATCGGTCTAATAACAGAACAGAGCAATTCATCATTTGAGACAAAAACTCAGTGATTTTCCCAAAGCTATCATCCTCAAGTGTATGTTTCACCATTTCCTGTTGATGCTGCATGAACTTCTCCAGCCTGTATTTTTGATCTTTTTCACTGCTATATAACCTCATATTTTCAATCAGTGACGATACGTGGGAGGCCAGGAACTGGAGCAATTCCATATCATTCGATGTAAAAAGCGAATCCTTGCCGTTTAAGACATGCAGAACTCCGATTGTTTTCAAATTTATAGTTAATGGTATCGTAATTTCATGTCCGCCAATTTGTTCTAAATAAGCAAAAATTGTTGTAAGATCATACAATTGCTTTAAATCGATTCTCTCAGGTAGAGTAAAATTTCCATATAATGGGGATTGAAGAATAAGACAATTGGCAGAATCATCGTATAAATATACAGCTGCGGCCTCAGCCCCAGTTCCTTTTCCTGCCCGTTCCACGATACTCATAATGATTTGCTCCAATGAAGAGCCGTCCAAGTATACATTTTCCTTCAACCATTCAAGACCTTGAAGACGTTTGATTTCGTGTTCTTTCTGCTTAGCTAAAGCGAAAGCAGTTGCGATATCTTTGCCATACTCCTCAAATAAGGTATCGGCCTCGAGCAACAAAGGAACAAAATGTCTAAATCCGATCACACATAATCCTAAACTACTCTCATCCTCACGATGGATAGGAATGGTAAACCAGGTCTGAAACTGCTCCTTATCCAGACTAGATAATAATTGACAAGCACCTTTCCCCTGCAAGTTGTCGAATGAAGTAAACGATTCTTGGAATATCCTTGGTGTACAAGCCTCCGCAGCAATCGGCAAACCAGCTTCAAAACGGGTAGCAATTCCCTTCGTTGCCTGTAACTTAAGCTGCATATGGTCAACGGTCATAATCGCCATATAGTCACATGCCAATTTGGAGTGGAATGAATCAATTAAATAGTGCAGCGTTTCATTTAACGTGTCGAACTGAATCATCTGACGAGCTGTCTTTCGAAGATGAATGTCTAGCTTGCTCATGAGATTTTTATGTTTTCGCTGATTTGTCATGTTTTCCCCTCCCTTCATATCAAAAGAATCGCCGTCTACTTATGGGACAAGTAAAAGGCGATTCAAATTTGAAATACATATTCAAGTGGTAAATGTCGACAGCTCCTGTTGAAGACTTTCGACCATCTGCTGCAATTGTTTAGCCGTTTCAGAAACCTCTTCCGTTTGAGCGAGTTGCTCTTCAACGGCTGCTCCAACATTCCGTGTACTGTTGCTTGTTGATTCAGCCGAAAGTGTGACCTGATTCAATGTTGCTGCGACCGTATCGAAGCCAGCGAGCACTTCCTTGGTAAATGTGTAGACATCCATAATTTGTTCAACGACAACACGAACATCATGATCGATCGTTTCAAATTTCTGCTGTGCCTTCGAAACAATTAAAGTACCTGCCTCAACATTCACTCTTACATCCTGCATCGCCTTTACAGAGAGATCCGCTCTATTCTGGATCGATTCAATCATTTCCGTGATTCTTCCAGCAAACTCGTGGGACTGGGCAGCAAGCTTTCGCACCTCACTGGCAACAACAGCAAATCCTTGACCTGATTCTCCCGCACGTGCAGCTTCAATAGAAGCATTCAATGCCAGGAGATTGGTCTGCCTCGCAATATCCGTAATCGCTTGAATCATATTTTTGATTTGAAAAGATGTATTCACTAAATCTTGAATGGAAGTTGACGAAGAGTGAACAGATTCCTGGATACGGCTCATTTGATCACTAACTAATTCGAGCGCCTGCTTCCCTTCTTGAGAATTTGCAGAAGCACTCTGGGAAGAAGTGCTAACTTGCTCTGTGTTCGTATAGATCAAATGCAAACCATTCGTCATCGTGTCCATAACTTGAGTACTTTGCATGACATGATTCAGTTCGGCTTCTGCATCTTGTGCGACCAGTTCCATTTCATTTGCAATCGTATGTGTTGCAGCAGCAGCCTCATGTGCATGAAGACTAAGAGATTTAGATGTCGAAGCAAGCTGATTCGCCACAACGGCAACATTAGTATGGATTTGATCCAGTAGCTTTCTAAGATTATTCCGTGTTTGTTCGTACGTTCTTGAGAGCAAACCCAGCTCATCCCCGCGTTTGCTGATCCGATCCGATACTTGATGAGTCAGGTCACCTCTTGACAGCAGATCCATCAAAGAAGCCAACTTACGAATCGGTCGAGTAATCCGTATTTGCAGCATGAATAGTAATAGGACAGCGATTAGCACAATGATACCCATAAAAATAAAACTGATTTCTCCAAATTTGACTGCAACCGCATTACTAGCGTTTAACGAATACTGTAAAGAGAGTAGTCCAATCGGTCTACCATTCAAATCGTTAAGTGTGGAAACAACGAATGCTTCTTTGTTCTGTTCACCTACTGTTTGGAAGTTGTAAAAGGATGCATTCTGCATCCCTTCACTGAGATAGTCAAGCAGCAAGGATTGTGTAATGCTCTTCGTTGTGGATATAAATTGCTGTTTACTAGACAACAAAGCAACATTGACATTGAACTTCTGAGAAAGGTCTTGTAATTCGGGAATCGAAATGAGATGACCTAATATCAGAAAACCTCCAGAAGGATTTTTGCGTTCATTATCTGTGATCTTAACGGCATTGATAACTGCAACCCCTTTAGAAGTTTGCAGCAAACCTGATAACTCCATGTTTTGCTGAATCTGTTTTAACAGATCCGCATCCTCCAGGCTTGTGGTGAATTCTTCCAAATCACCCGCCTGAGTCAGAATGCTCCCATCATATGCAAGAGTAACAACAAAATTTATGTCAGAATTACTAATTAAAGAGGAGTTAATGTTCTGCTCGATCCATGCAATATCACGCGCTAGAAATGCATTATTATAATCTGTCCAATGCGTATTATTGTTAGCTACGCCCGAGAGCAGCTTCGCATGGTCGGATAAAACTGCACGTGATGAATGTATAACCGATATCGAATGGTCTTCGTCAATTTTCTCTAACTGTGCATGAACACTTTGATAAAGCCAATACCCGGCACCTAATAAAGGTAAAACGAGTAGTACAAGGATGACAACTATAACCTGTAAGTGTATTGTAAGCTTCATGCTACTCCTTCCTTACTGCTACTCTTTTGGTGCTCCCTTAATCTCGATCCGTTCAAGTGTTGAATCCTCAGATTTGTCATTCCAAGTCGTTGCTTGTTTGAATTCTCTGAACATTTTACCAAAACCTCGCCCAAGCTCTGGAAGTTTATTTGGACCAAACAAAAGTAATGCAACAGTTGCAATCAGAATAATATGCCATGGTGATAATGCGCCCATGTAAACACCTCCAACAATGATATTTGGAAAGCTATGTCTATACTTGAACTGCAGCTGACTTCAATTTACTCAGCACTTTGCTAGCAGCTATATTGCCTGTCTCAACAGCGCCATTCAAAAACTGTTGAAATTTGAGCGATGTATGCTCACCTGCAAAGAAGCAATTCCCTTCAGGCTCCCCTAGAATCCCTCTATATTTTGTATATTGCCCGACTGTATAGCAGGAATAGGAACCCTTGGTCCATTTATAACCAGGCCAATAATCAAGCTTTGCGATCCCGTTCCATTTTTCAGTTAAACCAGGCAAATCAGGCTCTATTGCTTTTAAGAAGTTTTGTGCATGCTGATCCACTGATCCTTTTCCGAAACTGTTACCCATGTTACCACCTGTAAAATCGACCAAAATGCCAGATTTCCCTGATTGACCTCTTGTCGCATCCCATGTATCCTGGTACCTATCGGATACGATATCTCCGCTGCTGCCAAGAGATTCCCAGTGCCGATCTGTAAATTGAAGAGCCATTTTGGAGCAAGTCGCCATTCCGATTTGAGTAATTGCTTCTCGCTTCAAGCTTCTGAACCCAGACTTGTCTAAACTAACATCACGAAGTGTTGTGGCTGGCAGTGCCAATATGACATAATCGGCCTGTACGCTGCTGAATTTACTGCTAAAATGAAGCGAATACGTACCATCAGTGTTTTGGATCAAACTCTCTAGAGGAGATGACAGATTGATTTGCCCACTCAACTTCTCTGCCATCTTATGTGCGACCAAATCATTTCCGCCATGAACATGATATCTTTCTTCACTACCAGTTCCAAAAGGTGAAAACTCCTGTTTAGTGGATGTACTCATGGCGTATATCATTTCCAGCGAGCTTAGTTGCGAGATCTCAAGCCCCATACTCGCTGTATAAGCTACATCAACAACCTTGGATAACAAGGAATTCATCCCATTCGGAACGTTAAGCTGTAACCAATCTTTCATTGACATATTATCTAATTCCTTGCCACGAGCCGTAAAGCGATTATATAGCGTCACATCACCTATATCTTTTCGATCTTTTTGTAGAGGCTTCCAAACATCCAAGAACAAGCGGGATAATTCCTCAAAATCGGCAAGTTGACCATCCATAATCAATCTAAAATCACCATTACTGTAAGCCCATAAGTCATCCACTTGAAGTCCGAGTTCACTAATCAAATTTAAGATATCCATATGATCGGTATTGATTAATTCTCCACCATGTTCAAAAGTCTGATGATCAGCGAAGTCGTTTCTTCCTGTAAAGCAGCGACCCCCTATGCGAGAAGAAGCCTCGTATACTTGTGCATTGATTCCAGCCTGTTTTAGGCGATAAGCTGCAGTCAATCCAGCTAGTCCTGCACCTACAACCACAACACGTGGCGCTGTCGCTGCATTCACGATTTTGGTGCCAAGGTTTAACACGACTGGCGGAAGAGCCATTACTGCAGTAGCAAGCATCGCTTTCTGCAGAAATTCTCTTCGTGATAATTTGTGTTCCTCAATGACTTGTTCTACAGATACATCTCTGTGAGCTGCCTCGCTAGCTATACGCGCAGCTTTTTGCAAATGGCGCATTAATGGTGTTTTTGACATGGGATTCATCCTCCTATTAATTTAAGAGTGATTCACTATTCAAATTTCATCATGACATGCTTTAAGCGTGTATACTCTTCTAAGGCATAGATTGATAAATCAGAGCCGTATCCCGACATCTTATGTCCGCCATGCGGCATTTCGCTGAGCAAACTCAGATGGGCATTCGTCCAAACTTCGCCAAATTCAAGTTCCTTGCTTGCTCTCATGGCACGATCTAAATTTTTGGTCCAGATAGAAGAAGCTAGTCCATACTTGCAATCATTCGCCATTTGAATAGCTTCTTCATCCGTTTGGAACGGCATTACTGTGATAACAGGGCCAAACACTTCTTCCTGGATAATCTCATCGGATTGTTTCGCGCCTGCGATAACAGTTGGACGGTAGAAGAAACCAGGACAATCCATGCGTGAACCGCCTGCCAATATTTTGCATCCATTATTTACGGAACGCTGCACCATTCCATCAATTTTCTGAAGATGTGCTTCTGAAATGACAGGACCCACCAGCGTATCCGGGTGCATTGGATCTCCAACTGCAGTACTTTCGACAAAAAAAACTAATTTTTCAATAAATTCATTATAGATATTTTCCTGAATATAAATCCGAGTTGCTGCTGTGCAGTCTTGCCCGCTGTTATAGAACCCGCCTGCTGCTGCCCAGAAAACAGCCTCTTCCATATTTGCATCATCGAATACGATAAATGGTGCTTTACCACCCAGCTCCAGATGGAGTTTTTTCACAGAGTTAGATGCCTCTTTGGCAATTGAACTGCCAGCACGCACACTACCTGTAAGTGCAGCCATTTTTACCTCAGGATGGCGAACAAGCTCTGCTCCTGCCTCTGTACCGTGACCAGTCACGATATTTAGTACCCCAGGAGGAAGTATGCCAACACTAAGTTCTGCAAGCTTCAAAGCTGTTAATGGCGTTAGCTCCGAAGGCTTGAGCACGACTGTATTACCAGCCGCAATTGCAGGACCAATCTTCCAGATCGCCATCGCAAGCGGGAAATTCCATGGAGCGATTGAAGCCACAACACCAAGCGGTTCCCGCCGAAGCATGCTGTTATGCTGAGGCATATATTCTCCCGAAAGAGGTCCTTGCAGCATACGCGCAGCGCTTGCAAAAAATCTCAAATTGTCAACAATGAACTCAATTAGATGGGTTGAAAATTGAATTGGGAGCCCAACATTCTGAGTTTCTAATACGGCTAATTCCTCTGCGTGAGCCTCAATCCGATCCGCAAGCTTCAATAATGTGGTGCTTCTTTCTCCAGGAGTCGTATTTCTCCACGACTTGAAGGCGATACCTGCCGCTTGCACAGCAGCATCGACATCGTCTTTATTGCAAATTGGAGCTTTAGCAAGCACTTCACCTGTTGCTGGATTAAGGATTGAATCGTACTGTTTACTCAAGCTATCTACAAATTGTCCATTTATAAAAATTTGTTGTCTTTGTGTCATACCTGAAGTCTCCTCTACAATAAGTTATTCTAACATCCACTGTCCAAAACGTTCATTAAGCTTGTCAAAGTTCTCGATCCAGTAGGTATCGTCATTTGCTACTTGAATAGCTTGCAATTCTGGTGTTACGCCTAGACGCTTCTTATCTGCATCCGACAATTTGTCGATCGCCTTTTGATTCGAAGGTGCATAATCAGCATTCTTGCCATATTCCAGTTGCACTTCTTCGGAAGTAGAGAAAGCGATAAATTTCATTGCCAGATCTTTGTTTTTAGTACCCTTTGGAATTACCCAGCCGAGATAAGAACGTAACGCGTTCTCATATGTAAATTCTACAGGTGTTCCCTTTTTCTTCTGCGCAGCTAGCGTACCGTCATAAGCCGTAGCAAGTGCAGCTGTTCCATTGGTTAACAGATCCGGCACTTGCGCACCACTCGTCCACCATGTTTTAAACTCTTTTTTAATTTCATCTAATTTCTTGAACGCACGATCTACGTCTAACGGATACAGCTTATCCTTGGTTACTCCATCTGCTAACAATGCCATTTCAAGACTTCCGGCAACGAAATTATAAGCAGAGCGACCGCCTGGGTATTTCTTCGTATCCCAGAAATCTGCCCATGTCTTCGGTGCATTTGCCGCATCAATCTTTGACGAGTTCCAGCTTATGACCGTAGCAAAGGAATCAGAAGCGATATAATTCGCTGTTGCTGTTTGATCGTTGAATCCATCTTTACTAATGACATTGTAATCGAGTGGCTCGAACAGCCCTTGTTGCCCAGCTAGTTTTCCATAGAAAGAATCAACATTCACGACATCCCATGTGACGTTCCCGCTATCTACCATTGCTTGCAGCTTTCCGTAATCTGGTGGTGTTTCAAGTACAATCTCTACGTTATATTTTTTCTCAAAGGCATCGTATACTGCTGCTTGTCTATAACTAATCGAATTTGCATCCCAGTCTACGATCGTTAATTTCTGCGGGTTGGCCCCACTCGAACCTTCTTTTGTACTACTGCAGGCGACCAATGAGGCGGTTAAAGCAAATACCAAAGTCATACCGGTTATTCTTTTCAACATTCTTATTCCCCCTTATTTTCATAAAAAATGAAACTACTCCTGCTTAATACTTCGCTTTGCAGCATTGGAAGAAATCCAGCCCTGAACCAGAAATAAAGCCAAAGTCATAACAATCAGAACAGTCGATACGACGGCGATGCTAGGATCGATACTCGTACGCAAGCTTTCCCAATACTTGACTGGCAACGTTTTCGTATTCGCACCTGACATGAAAAGCGAGATAATCGGCTCATCGAATACGATCGAGAAAGCAAACAACGTACCAGAGAACAATCCTGTTTTCATCAAAGGAACGGTTACCTTAAAAAAAGCACCTATAGGCGTGGATCCAAGTCCCATTGCAGCTAATTCTAAATTGCGATCTACTCCTTTAAGACTTGCAATTACAAGTGTAAACACAATCGGAATAGCAAGAACCGAGTTGGACAATATCATTCCTAGGTAGGTATCAGTCAGTTTAAAAGGTGCAAAGAAATAATAAAGCCCAATTGCCACGACTACTCCCGGTACAACCATTGGTGAGAGCATGAGAGGAAGAAAAATATTTTTGCCCCAAAAATTCAGTCTTGTAAAAGCAATCGCTGCCATCGTACCTAGAATCAGAGATAAAATTGCTGTCAAAACGCCAATAATCAAACTTCGCGAAAAAACTTGGATCCAAACAGGACTATCTAAGACCTTTTCATACCACATAAGCGAAAAGCTTGGCGGCGGAAATTGAAAATAGGAAACAGATGTAAAGGATAGAGGAATAATAAGCACAATCGGAAGTATGAACACAAATAGAATTAAGACAACTAGAACTCTTAACCACATGTTATATCACCCCTTTCAAAGCTGGATGCTTCCTAAAGATTATAAATGGAACGAGAATCAAAAGAATCGTTGCAACTAGAAGAATGATCGAGAGCGCTGCAGCCAAATTCCAATTTAATGTAACATTAATAAAATTAGCGATGAGATTTGCGATCATGGCGTCTTTAGGGCCACCAAGAATAACGCCTGTAATAAAAAATCCCAGACTGAAAACAAAACAGATTAACACTCCTGCTACCACACCAGGCATGGATAGCGGAAACACAATATCTCGAAATGCCTTCAATGGTCTTGCTCCCATCCCTTCAGCCGCTTGAATTAAACGACCATCAATCCCTTTCATGACTGAATAGATACAAAATACCATGTAAGGAAATAGATAGTGAATCATACCGACAGCGTTACCAAATGAATTATATAGCAACTGGAGCGGTTCATTGATTAGACCAAGACCCATCAAGAATTTATTGATAAGACCTTCATTCTGCAGCATGATCATCCAAGTAAATGTTCGAATCAATGCAGAGATCCAGAAGGGTATCATGATGAGAGCCGTCGTAAAGTTTCTCCACTTATCGGATTTCATCTTATAGAGCAGATATGCAACCGGATAACCAAGTAGCAAAGTAACAACTGTCGCTATAACAGAAATTTTAAATGTGTAGAGAATTACTTTTAAATAAACCGGTGTTGTTAATATCTTCAGGAGATACTCAAAAGTATAAGCTTCTCCGTTATGAACACCCAATTTCATGATCTTGAGAATCGGGATAAAGGTAAGCAACAGCATGTAAACTGCCGGAATAATAAATAAGAGCCACTGAATGCCCGGAATCGAAGATAAACCTCTTTTTTTCTTGTAAATCAGTTTATTGGTTATTTGTGTCTGCGTATTCGCCATTTGCAACATTCACCTCACTCTCCTTCTATTTCTAAGATGCAGGGATAGCTTCATAGTCAGGAATTAAGGAGGCATCCTGTGCATTCCAGCCAATCTGAATCTCATCTCCGACTGCGATTTGCTTTGAACTTCCATATCTCAGCTTGATACTGATTTGCTCGTCCATACTGGTAGCTACATCAATGCGGAATGAATCACCAATATATGTTTTCTCCATAACTCTCGCTTGAAAAGTATACGAATAGGATGAATTTTCTTGAACAATATGAAGATTTTCAGGCCTTACAGCAATCAATACTTCTGAGCTCTCTGGAAGCACATGTTCAGATTCAATATGAACCACTTCTCCATTCAAAAGCTTTATCACAGACATACCAGATTCTGCTCGAATCAACTTCCCTTTGATCCAATTGATCTCACCGATAAAAGATGAGACAAATTTACTTTGCGGATGATTGTACAGTCTCTCAGGAGAATCAATTTGTTCAATTTTCCCTTTATTCATCACACAGATACGATCCGACATCGTTAAAGCTTCTTCCTGGTCGTGCGTAACGCTGACTGTTGTAATGCCTAACTTCTCTTGAATATGCTTAATTTCAAATTGCATTTGCTGGCGTAAATTTTTGTCTAGCGCACCAAGCGGTTCGTCCAGCAATAACAAGGGCGGATTAAATACAATCGCCCTTGCTAATGCTACTCGCTGCTGCTGACCACCGCTTAGTTGATTAGGAAACCGCATGGAAAAGTCCTCAAGACGAACAATTTGCAGTACTTTATGCACTTGCTCCTTAATCTCTTGCTTCGACAATTTGCGTAAGCGAAGTGGATAAGCTATATTATCAAAAATCGTCATATGCGGAAATAAGGCATAGTTTTGAAAAACCATGCCAATATTGCGTTCATAAGCCTTCTTCTTAGTAATATCCTGACCATCCAAATAGATCGCTCCACCGTCGATGATTTCAAAGCCAGCAATCAGCTTGAGTAATGTTGTTTTGCCTGAACCACTTGGCCCTAGAATGGTAACGAATTCGCCTTTGTTTATGGATAGATCAACGTGATCAACAGCAATAAATTTTTTGTAGTGTTTTTGTGCGCTTTTGATCTCCAAATGAGATGTCATGTGAAATTCGCTCCATTCCTTTAGTTCTGCTTTTCAAAAACGATTTTACCATCCATGACGGTTAATTCGACCTGTGCATCCTTGATTTTTTCTGCAGGCACCTGGAACAGATTGCGATCGATTACGATAAGATCAGCGAGTTTTCCTGCTTCAAGCGTTCCCAGCTCATCTTCTCTGAAAATGCCATATGCGGCTGTCTTTGTATACGCTTTCAATGCTTCTGTAAGTGTGATTGCCTCTGCTTTGTTAAATAATCCATCCCTAGCCACACTTCGAGTCACAGCTCGATATATTTCCAAGAATGGATTCAGCGACACAACAGGATAATCGCTGTTTAAAACTACCTTCGCCTCAGCATCTAATAACGATCGAATGGCAAAGGTATACCGTTCCCGTTCGCCAATGCAGGAGAAATAGTGATCCTTATTAATTAACTCCATATGCTCTGGCTGCATGGATGCGATAACATCCAGCTCTTTGAAACGAGGAATATCTTCAGGATGCACGACCTCGATATGTTCGATCGTATGCCTGGAATCTCGAACGCCATTTTGTTGCTGCGCTTCTTCAAAGAGATCAAGTGCATATCGTACTGCACCATCTCCTACTGCGTGAAAACGAATACGGAATCCTTCTTGATCCGCAGCGAGAACATATTCTCTCATTTCTTCAGGAAGGCTCTGACCATAAGAATCCGGCATGTCTGTGTAAGGTTCAACGAGGTTAGCCGTATGAGTAGTCACAACACCATCCAAAAACTCTTTCAATCCTGAAAAACGAAGCTTGCCTGAAGTATACTTATCACGGTAGTATCGCGCTCGCTCCATATCCCCATCAAGGCCAATTAAGAAATGAACACGTGTAGTTAATTTCTCTTTCTGCTCAAACTCTTCATAGAGCTCGATTTCATTAATTTCCAGATCCGTCACTTTAAAAATATCCGTTAAGGATGTAATGCCATACGAGGCAGCCTGATTTAGAAAAGCTCCAAACACTTCATCTTTTCTGCCTTCTGGAAGTTTCATTATATTTTTCCATGCTAGACTTGCTGCCGCTTCATATAAGATTCCTGTAGGCTCCCCATTCTCATCCTTCATAATTTCCCCGTGCGGAGGATTTGGTGTATCCCGATCAATTCCGAGTATCTCAAGAGCCTTTGAGTTAACCCAAGATGTATGACCAGAGGCATGGAGCAGAAATGCCGGGCGATCCGGAAGCACCGCATCGAGTGAAGCACGATGCGGCAACTTCGGCTCATCCCACTTGGTGTGGTACCACATGTAGCCTTGGATCCAAGCATCTTGAGGTCGCGTTTTCGCAAATTGTGCTACTCGATCGACAACTTCCTGCTCAGATCTCGCGTCAAGCAAATTAACGTTGTCATCATTGAGACAGCCTGGAACAATATGAAGATGCAGATCATTGAATCCTGGCATAACAAGCTTGTCTTCATATCGATAAATCTTGGTATGAGAACCGATTTGTGCTTGCAAGTCGCTTTCTTCACCAACCGCCGTAATCTTGTTATCTTTTATCGCAACCGCACCTGGCTTAGGCAAGCTATCAATCCCTGTAAATACAGCATTACTGATAATGACGATATCTGCATATTCAACATTTTGGATGGATGACATGGGTTACCTCCGCTGTTATTTTATTGTTTTACTGTTTCACTTATTGTGATATAAAGCTCTACATTTTTATTTTTTAGGTAAGAGATAAAAGTTTCTGGATCAACGCAGAGTTCTGCTGGCTTAACGCCCTTCTCCGTAATTTCATCCTTTAGCAGCATTTGGGCAACGATGGAAGCAGGAATAGCTGTTGCGTATTGTGTCGGACTGACGCCCCATTTCGCATGATATTCTGTCAACAATTCCAATCTTACCGTCGTCTGATTTCCATTCTTCTTCCCTTTGATTTCAACAAGCAACGAGTCCGTTCCCCATACCGGCTTCTCCTTCTTGGATAGTACTTTGGTTAACAGTGATACAAGCTGACGGCGAGGGATCGTTCCGTCTTCCAATTCATTCGTATCAATAAGGCCCAGTTCATCCAGCACTTTAATTTTCTCGATCGTTGCTGGATCCCAGGTATCCTTATAAGTAATGTGTTTAACCTGTGGGAAGCTAGTCGGTAAGGTAGCAAGCTCAGAATGAATAATAGAGTACGTTTTCTGAATACCCAGAGCTTCATGAAAATGAGTGAATTCTTCGTCAGCTAAAGGAGGAATTTCAACCAGCTTGCCATTCTTCACAGCAATTGCGTTCTTGACCGCTTCATCAATGATCGTGTCAGCAGCAAATGCAAAGGTTGTTCCAGACGATGTAGATCCATAACGGATATGAATTTCTTCAGCAATATCCAATTGATTAACGCCATAACGGCAAAAGATGTTCGAAGTGCCTGGATCTGAGCCCATTCCTGTAATTGAAAGCACATTTGCTTCCTTCATCTGAACATCCAATTTCAACTGTTCATTCGTAAATTTGAAGAGCCCGCCCAAATCAAGAATACTCACGCCTACTGCCGAAGCAGCTCTCATTGCATCCAGATTAAAAACATAATTTGTCGCATTTACACACACTTTGCCTTGACTTAATACTGTTTTTGCTGCTTCAATATCTCGAATATTCAAAGTAGTTGTCGTAATCTCTTTGCCTACCCACAGAGCCAGTTCATTCAATTTCGCCTGATCCAAATCAGCAGCGATAACCTCGACACCACTTTCAACTAAATCTTTAACGATAACCTTGCCAATTGTTCCTGTCGCTCCTAGTACAACAACTTTACTCATGTGTAGTCCTCCTTTATTGTGGCAACCATCCAGCCGGCGAAACGTTTAATTTGATATTGATTTGCTTAGGCTCCAAAAATTGTCCAAATCCGTATGTGCCCAAATCTCGACCTATACCGCTCATCTTAAAACCGCCCCATGGTGCTTCATTGTAAGTGTTATGATACGTATTAATCCAAGTAATACCAGCACGTATTTTACGAATCACCCTCATCGCTCTTGAGGAATCGTTCGTAAAGACACCGCCTGCCAGTCCAAATTTGGTACCGTTCGCTAGTCGAATGGCTTCTTCTTCTGTAGCAAATTTTTGAATGACGAGCACTGGACCAAAGATTTCCTCTTGAACGATTCTCATCTCAGGTGTCGAGTTAGTGAAAATCGCAGGCTCCATGAAATAACCTTTGCCCTCGATTCGTTTACCACCGCACAACAGCGTGGCGCCTTCATCTAAACCAATTTGCACATAGTCAAGAACCGTTTCTAGTTGATCCTTGGAAACAAGAGGACCCATTAACGTATCTTCTTCGATTCCAGGCCCAATTTTTATTTTCTTCACCTTGATTAACAATTGTTCAACAAAACGGTCATATATACTCTCTTGAAGAATTAAGCGTGAGCCTGCAGAGCATACCTGTCCTTGATTGGCAAATACTGCAAATAGGGCATATTCAACTGCTGCATCAAAGTCTGCATCTTCAAATACGACAAGCGGTGATTTTCCGCCAAGCTCAAGGCTTAATCTCTTCATCGTCGGAGCTGCCTTCTGTGCAATAGCAACTCCTGTGTCTGTACCACCCGTGAAAGAGATTTTATCCACTAAAGGATTCTCAGAAAGTTCATTGCCAATGATCGAACCTGGGCCTAAGACAAGATTGAGAACACCTTTAGGGAATCCTATTTGTTCAATAAGTTCAAACAATAGAATAACTGTAAGAGGTGTCACAGAAGCTGGCTTTACGACCACTGTGCATCCAGCAGCGATTGCAGCCGCAATCTTCTGTGTAGCCATCACAAGCGGATAGTTCCATGGTGTAATTAATGCTACAACTCCAACGGCTTCAGAAACCACCAATGCCTGAACATCATCAGGAACATCATATACCTGTCCATGAGGTTTTGTTGCAAGCCCAGCGAAATAACGGAATTGGTTCACAGCATCGGCCACATCATATCTGGATTCTTGAATCGGTTTCCCGTTATTCAACGTTTCTAGCTTGGCAAATTCTTCAGCTCGCTCTTCTAACTTATTCGCAAGTTGAAGGAGCTTTTCGGCACGATCTCTTGCCTTACTTTCCATCCATCCATCTTCATAGAAAGCCCGATAAGCTGCAGCAATAGCCATTCTAACCTCATCCACATGACCTTCCGTAACTACCGCAATCACTTCTTCTGTAGCTGGGTTCATAATATTCCGAGTTTTTCCACTACTTCCTGTTATCCATTCACCATCAATATACATTCGTTTCAAATCCATTTGGTCCTTCCTCCTTTCTTTACATCCATGATCTATTTTATTGATCTTTTAAAACTTTTTTCAATATTCCAATTACAATATCCAAATCCTCATCCGTCGACGAAAGCGGAGGAGACAAGGCAAGAATATTGTTATAACCTGGGACCGTATCCCCATTCCTGCCTATTATTAATCCATTCGATTTACATTCAGCTATGATTTTGCCAACGGCTGCTGGAGATAACGGTTCTTTCGTCTCTTTGTTTGCCACAAGTTCGATCCCCATTAGGAAACCAAAGCTCCGAATGTCGCCTACAAACTTATGTTCCCGAAGTTCCTGCATTTCCGTTTCCAATCGTTGCCCAAGCTGCCTGGAACGCTCAACGAGATTTTCTTTTTCCATAATCTCTAGATTTTTAAGTGCCAGTGCACAGCAGGCAGGACTGCCACCGAATGTATTGACATGCCTTAGGTGGGTGAAATCACCTTGTTCTTTGAATGCTTCATAAATATCTTTACGAACAGCTGTCGCAGACAATGGTAAATATCCACTTGTTAAGCCTTTTGCCATCGTTACAATATCCGGCTTCACCTTGTAGTTCATGTGTCCAAACTTCATACCAGAACGACCGAACCCGCAAATCACTTCATCAATAATAAGGAGCACGTTATACTTTTTACAAATTCTTTGAACCTCATCAAGATACAAAGAATGTGGGACAATGATACCTCCTCCTGTGATCACCGGTTCCATTATGACGGCAGCGATGGTATCTTGCCCTTCCCAAATGACTCTTTCCTCGATTTCACGCGCACAGAGTAGATTAAAGTCTTCGATAGACATCCCTTCAGGACGACGATAGCTGTCAGGTGGACGCACATGAAGGAAGCCTGATCCGAGCGGTTCATACATGTACTTGCGCGAAGCTTGACCCGTAGCTGCCAGAGCCCCCATTGAGTTGCCATGGTAAGCACGATATCGGGAGATAAATTTATGACGGTTTGGCGAACCCGTTTGTTGATGATATTGTCTCGCAATCTTGAATGCGGTTTCATTCGCATCCGAACCACTATTGGAGAAGAAGATGACATACTCGTCTTCCAGCCATTCATTTAGCTTCTCGGCTAATTGAATCGCAGGAAGGTGACTCTGTGACAGTGGATAATAGGCCATTTCTTTTAATTGCTCATAAGCTGCTTCCGCTAATTCCTGTCTTCCATAACCGACATTTACACACCAGAGACCCGACATCGCATCCAGATAACGATTTCCTTTAATATCCGTAATCCAAGAACCTTCTCCATGAACGACGACCATCGGTTCTTGATTCGGATTGTACGGAGACATCGCATGCCATAAGTATTGACGATCTTTGGCTGTATACAGTTTAGAATCTAGTTCTGAAAAATTATTAATCACATTCATTTCCCACCAATCTATTAAAATTAATAACGAGCCGTTAACATTTTCTTGCGCGTATAGAACTCAACGCCATCACGTCCGTTAGCATGTAAATCTCCATAGAAAGATTTCTTGTATCCTGAGAATGGGAAGAAGGCCATCGGAGCGGGTACTCCAATATTTATACCAAGCATTCCAGCATCGATGTCTTCACGGAACTGACGTACTGCTTTAGCGCTATCCGTATATAGACATGCGCCATTAGCAAATTCAGATTGATTCGCAATCTCAATCGCTTCTGACAAATCATTAGCGCGAACAATTGAAAGCACAGGAGCAAAAATCTCATTTTTCCAAATTTGCATGTTTATTCTGACATTATCAAATATAGTTGGACCTACAAAATAACCTTCACCTTGGGCCGCTTTATCTTTACTTCCATCACGTACAAGTTCGGCCCCTTCTGATTGACCGATTTCAATATATTTTAGCGTACGTTCCTTATTCTCTTCACGAATGACAGGACCTAGAAATACGCCTTTGTCCATTCCATTCCCTATTGTAATCTGATCTGCCGCTTGCTTCAGGCGTTCAACTAATTGATCAGCGATATCTCCTACTGCGACGACAACCGCACATGCCATACAACGTTCACCTGCTGAACCGAACGCACCACTTATAATTTGCGTTACCGCATTGTCAAGATCCGCATCTGGCATAACTATCGAGTGATTTTTTGCCCCAGCAAGCGCCTGAACTCTTTTGTTGTTCGCGCTAGCTGTTTGGTAAACATATTCAGCAACAGGCTGAGAACCGACAAAAGAAATTGCCTTGATATCTTCATGCTCGAGCAATCCATTAACGACATCGCGAGCGCCGTGTACGATATTCAACACACCATCAGGCAAGCCTGCTTCTTTGAATAGTTCAGCCAGCCGATTAGCCAGTAATGGCGTGCGTTCAGATGGCTTCAATACAAACGAATTACCACATGCGATAGCAAGCGGGAACATCCAGCATGGAACCATCATAGGGAAATTAAAGGGTGTAATTCCTCCGACAACACCTATCGGATATCGATACATGCCTGATTCAAGACCTGTTGCAATATCCGGGAGCTGTGACCCCATCATGAGCGTCGGGATCCCAGCAGCAAATTCAACACATTCAATACCACGTTGTACTTCCCCATAAGCCTCTTGATAGCTTTTACCATTCTCAAGCGTAATGATCTTGGCTAGTTCTTCCCAGTTCTGAACGAGCAGCTGCTGATAACGGAACAGCAGTTGTGCTCTCTTAGGTACTGCCGTTTTTCTCCAGGCAGCAAAAGCTTTGCTTGCAGCTTTCACCGCCTGGTCTACATCCTCTTTGGATGAAATCGGTACATAGGCGATAATTTCACCTGTTGCCGGATTTGGCACCTCTTCATAGTGGGAACCTCTCGACTCGACCCACTGTCCGCCAATAAAATTTTTTAAATAGGTCGCTTTTGTCTGAACTTGCGCCATGCCGGAACCTCCTCAATTCTTACTCATGTATACAATTATTTTAATTTTATAACAATTAACTTCAGTTCTGTCATTTCTTCTACCGCATATTTAATTCCCTCGCGTCCGAATCCGCTTTCTTTCACACCGCCATATGGCATGTTATCGACTCGGAATGTAGGAAAATCGTTAATCATAACGCCACCTACTTCAAGTTGCTCTGCAGCTTGCATCGCTGAATGAATGTCATTCGTATAAATCCCCGCCTGTAGTCCGAATCGGGAATGATTCACCTCGTTAATGGCTTGCTCAAGTGTTGTAAAAGAGGAAACGCTTACAATAGGACCGAACACTTCTTCGCAGGACACAGGCTCCTTCACATCTACATTTGTCAAAATTGTTGGCGGAAAGAGTCTCGTATTCAACGCTTTCCCTCCGGTCATAGCAATGGCACCTTTGATTATAGCACCGTCGACCCATTCTTGCATCCGCTGAACTTCCTTTTCATGAATCAAAGCGGACATATCTGTACCTTCGTCAAGTGGGTCACCGACAACCAACTTTTCTACTTTAGCTTTAAATTTATTCAAAAAATTCTCATAATTGTTTTGGTGCACCATTATCCGTTGAATGGAAATACAGACCTGACCACTAAAAGAAAAAGCTCCAAGCACACAGCGATCAATGAGTTCATCGGTAATTTCAATTGAGTGGTCTATGATCAAAGCCGAATTGGAGCCGAGCTCCAAAGTGACGCGTTTTAAACCTGCTTTGTTTTTCATAGCTATCCCAACAGCTGGACTTCCTGTGAAAGTAATAGCTTTAATTCTTGGGTCACGCACCAGCTTTTCCCCGACAATTGATCCAGGCCCCGGTATTATATTCAAAGCTCCGTCAGGCAGACCCGCTTCTTGGAATACCTCAGCCAATACCAATGATGAAAGTGGCGTTTGACCCGCCGGTTTCAGTACGATCGTATTTCCTGCAGCAATAGCCGGACCAACTTTATGTGCAACCAAGTTAAAAGGAAAGTTAAATGGCGTAATTGCAGCGATAACACCAAGCGGCTTGCGTAAAGTGAAGGCTATTCTCCCCTCTCCGCCTGGAGCCGCATCAAGCGGTACAGTTTCTCCATGGATTTGACTGGCTTCCATGGCTGCGAATCTGTAAGTCTGTATGGTGCGTGCAATTTCTCCTCTTGCCGTTTTAATCGGTTTAGCCGCTTCCGTAGCTATAATACGGGCAAATTCTTCTTTGCGCTTTTCCAAAATATCTGCTGCTTTGTTCAGAATCACTGTGCGTTGATGAGCTGATAGCTTAGCCATGATACTTGCAGCGTTCACTGCAGCTTCAATGGCTTCTTCTGTTTCTACTTCATTCGCATGAGCAACTTCAGCAATCTTATCTCCTGAAAAAGGAGCATACAGCGATTCGTATTTAGCCGCTTCTTTCCATTGTCCGTTAATAAACAAATCCCATTTCACAAGCATCCCCTACTTTCTCAGTTGCGCATACTGCCGAATCAACACTTCTTTGATAATATCGAGCCCTTCTTCGAGCTCTTCATCCGTTATCACGAGCGGTGTCAAGAAACGAATCACGTTCCCATGCACCCCTGCACTTAACAGGATAACTCCAGCCTCATAGCATCCCTTCTGAACTTCAGCAACAAATGCTTTAGCTGGCTCTTTGGTATCAGGATACAAGAATTCTACGGCGCACATCGCTCCAAGCCCTCGTATGTCCGCAATCAGTGGAATTGACTTCTGCAATTGTGTGAAATGGTCAAGGATTTTTTGACCAATAGAGCGAGATCGTTCCAGAAGCTGCTCACGTTCGATTTTTTCGATAACGGCCAAAGCAGCCACACACCCAAGAGGGCTTCCTCCATAGGTCCCTCCGATTTCTCCTGGGTTCGGTGCATCCATAATTTCTGCACGTCCTGTAACTGCAGAGATCGGCAAGCCAGCAGCAATCGATTTGGACATCGTGATAAGATCAGGCTCGATGTCAAAGTGCTCGCTTGCAAACATGGTACCTGTTCGACCAAAACCAGTTTGAACCTCATCAGCGATAAACAAGATATTGTTGCGCTTACAGATATCGTATACACCTTTAACAAATTCCTTCGGAGGTACGATAAAGCCGCCTTCACCTTGTATCGGCTCCATAATGACTGCTGCCAATTCTTCTGGTGAAGCCTCTGTATATAGAAAATCTTCGAACTGCTTGACGCAGTACAGAGCAAAATCTTTTTCAGACATTCCTTCAGGCCTAGCCATCAGATTAGGGTATTGTGCTTTATATGTAGCTGGAGCAAATGGACCCATTTGAAATTTATAAGGCTTTACCTTGCTCGTAAGTGACATGCCCAGCAGCGTACGCCCATGGAATCCACGTGTAAACGAAACGATTCCTGGCTTTCCCGTATATTTTCGAGCGATTTTGACAGCGTTTTCTACAGCTTCCGCACCACTGTTCAGGAAAATCGTCTTTTTCTGGTATTGACCTGGTGTTATTTCTGCCAGCTTTTCAGCAAGTGCAAGATACGGTTCATACATTGCCACATGAAAGCATGTGTGAATGTACTGATCAACCTGCTTCTTCACTGCTTCTACAACATCTGACGGACAATGGCCGACGTTTAGTGTTCCAATAGCTCCAGCAAAATCTAAGAATACATTGCCATCCACATCATATATCAAAGACCCTTTGGCCTTTTGTACAAAAACGGGCGTATTATTGCTAACTCCTCTTGGTACAAACTCTTGCCTTTTCTTTAATAATTCCTTGGTACGGCTCTCCGGAAATTGTGAAGCAACCGATACAAATTTTCGCGTTAATTCCAAAGTCTCATCCCCTTAGTCTCATTATGAAGCGCTTTCCATAATTTTAAGACTATTAATGCAAGAATACTATTGCACTAAGAGATAAGTTTTAATATATTTATTATCACTAAGGGATAATTATTTTAAAGTAATTATCGTTATTGGAGTGATTAATTATGAAGTTAGTCCAAGTATTAAAGCTTCCTTCTCTCCAACAGGCTAGAATCGTTGCAGGCGCAAACGGTCTTGATCGTACTATCCGATGGGTGCCTATTGTTGATTTACCCAACCCGTTGCCATGGGTGAAAGCTGGGGATTTTCTTCTGAGCACGGGTTACGGATGGCCTGATGACGAAGAAATGCTTTGTGATCTGATTATTCAATTATCTAAAAGAGGACTCACTGGGTTAGGACTCGCAGTCCCCCAATACTTTGACAAAATTCCACAGGCTGTATGCAAAGTAGCGGATGATTTGCAGTTTCCTCTCCTCGAAATACCATGGGAGGTTCAGTTCAACACCATTACGGAAGAAATCCTCAGTTCGATTCTGACCTATCAGTACAAACTTCAGGAGCATTCTGAATTTATTCATCATGAGCTCATGCAAATCGCATTGGAAGCGAAGGATCTCCAGGAATTTGCTCTTACCTTTGGCCAGTTAATTAGAAGAAACGTCATTATTCAGCATCCTGATGGCCATCTTATGGCCATCTACAGCATACAAGAAGATGGTTACACAAAAGAGAAAACCGAACAACTTCTTCATGAAATTTCCACTTTTTCCAAAGAGCAAGCACAACATTTATCCCTGCGATCCGGTTCACCGCCAATAAGAATCCAGGCGACAGCTAATTCCAATCTATATTCTCGTTATGTATGTCCCATTTCGATCAAGAAAGAACTGGTTGGCCTTATGTGGATCATCGAAGGATCACAGGCTCTAAGAGAGGTAGACTTGCGGGCTGCTCAATCCGCCTCTATCGTGATAGCTTTGCACATTTCTCAGCAGCGGGCTCTTGCTTCGCTAGAAGCTCAGCTAGGATATTCCTTTTTGGATTCTTTATTTGAAGGTGAACATAGCACAACCCCTCAAATCTTACGGCGTGCAGAGTTATTAGGCTTTGAACCAGAAGGTATTTATTCGGTTGGCATCTTGATCATGGATGTCTCGGTTCCCTTGTCGAGAGAAGTCATCTTAAAGAGAGAACAGCTGGCAGACAAGCTTAAACTGAGAATGCAAGAGTTGAAAATACCAGCAGTGCTCTCACTGACACAAAATCAAATCATTTTCTTAATTCCGAGCCGTGTTCAGCCCGAGGAAATATGGAAGTCAGTGAAAGACGCTAATCTCGCATTCACCGTTAGTCTCCCTCATCAAGGAATTAACAATATACGTCTAGGTTATTGGGAAGTTCGCTCAATCCTGCCTCATATCCAATTTGGACAACTCCATCGCTATCAAGATTTGCTAGTACCTAGAGTCCTAATGGGAGATCTAGATGCACGTTCGTCCTTTCTTAACCAGTTGTTTGGTCCACTTCAAAAAATTAAAAACGGCGATGTGCTGATAAATACTTTATTAACATATGCTTCCCAAGGCTTTCAACTCAAAAAAACAGCTGAGGAATTAAAAATTCATCCCAAAACCATACGTTATCGATTGGATCGGGCCATTTCAATAGGAAATTTCAATCTCAATGAAGTGGAAACACAATTCAATCTTCAACTGGCTGTTCGTCTCTACTCATTAGAAAATCAAAAGTATTAATTTCCAGAAAAATGATTATGGACACCCTTTTTAAAATAGGATAATATGAAGTTAACTTCATGTGAAGCAAACTTCACACGGTGCTATATCGGGGGTGATTTGTTTGAAAAATAGATTTGTAGAGCTTTATTTAGTTTCATTAGCAATTCTCGCAATTGGAGTTTTTGAAATAATTTTCAATTACTCTAAAGCTAATACTACTGAGGGACTTTACTTAGGTGTTATAAAATTATTCGCAGGAGCATTGTTGTTAGTTTTCGCAATAACTTCTCACATTAAATATCATACCAAACGCAAACAGTTAGATCGAGAGCTGTCCAAACAGTATGATGAAAGAGATGATTTAATAGATGGCAAAGCTTCGCACTTTACTCTCAAAATTTTAATGATTGCGATTTTACTTATGATGTTTCTTTCAGATTGGATTGCAATTCCAACAACCACTGCTTTATTTTTGATTATAATATTTGCCTCAATTACCAGCGTTTTAGCTAAAAAATATTATAATTACGTTCTATAATTAGGAGAATTCCTATGAAAAACAAAATTAAAGAGTTACGTTTAGAACATGGCATCACACAACAGGAACTAGCTGATACGGTATGTGTTTCTTCAAGAACAATCATTTCTTTAGAAAAACAACAATATAATCCATCTGTTTTACTAGCTTATAGAATATCTTTAGTTTTTAACTTATCAATTGAAGAAGTCTTTATATTTGAGCAAGATGACAAATAACTAACGGGGGTAAATATATGGCTTTAAAAATATTGCTTATACTTTTTGGAGTAGTCTTGGTTTTATGGGGTATTTATAAAATGAAAACGGATGATGCATTCGTAGGAAAGACCCAAAAAAGAAAAAATATTTTCAATTTATTGGTGTTCGGGCAGGCTTCTGGAATAGGACAATTATTAAGTGGGATCCTGTGTATAATTCTAGGGATTGTAGCCTTTATAATTAAATAATTTGCAAACAAAAGGAGCTAATCTGCATGTAGAGTTTAGCTCCTTTCTTCAATTCTGGAACCTATTGACGAGACTCGCAGCCAACCACCATATGGGGTTTATCTAAACTCAAATCCGTTGGGATAATGTTTATTCCAAAATTCATATGCCTTTTTCTTATATTCCTCTACATTGTTAATTTGGGCACGTTCTTCCATGCTAACTTGATAATCAAATACTATTTTCGGCTTATCCTTTTCCTTTAATTCACTTAAAAAAATATTATGATCGTCTATCGTTACACCAAATATTTTTTCGTATATTCCATAATAACCTTCTTCTTTGTGACGCCTTATATACCGATCAAGGTCGAAATTACCTTTTTCATAGAATCTGTAGGACACATGGAACTCTTTGTCCATGCTATCTGGATGTTTTTCTATATATCTATCGATCGCAGCTTCCACTTCTTGTTCTAATGCCCAGTTACTCTCCAATTCCCTATCGATGTCGATTTTATCACGCATTACCCCTAAATGCATTCCCGTTGAACCCGGAGAAATTAAAGCAACCCCATAGATGGATTCTGGATAAACCCCCTGAAATTGGTTGAGTGGATTACCTGGCTTATGCTTTTCAAGAAGGGCGAAAATTTCTTGGCGCAATTCGAAAGCCTCTTTGATGTATGTAGTTTCAAATTCCCCAGATTCCGCGTGCTTTTGAACCTGGATAGCTAAACTGGGATCACGTTTATCGTATACTGTTGCGAGCATATCGCCTTTTTTGGTACCATGTGTAGAGTTATCGCTTTCCTCAATCCACAAATCAACCTCTGCGATCTGAAGATCATATTCTTCTTCTAGATATTTGGAGATTTCAGCTTTTTCAACTTCATAGCTTGGCTTTTCCTTGAGAATACTACATCCTGTCAGCACTACTAAAAGCGCAGAAAGACCTAATATCACTATCATTTTTTTCATTTAAGGTTCCTCCAAAATAAATGATTATCAAGATAAAAAAACTTAATATTCTTATAATAATGGTTGCATTGATAAAGATCAAAAAAAACGCTTGGCAACCTAACGCCAAACGCTTAATTTATAAACCTACTTCTTACTTTGCCTGAATGTACCCTTCCGCCTTAAGCAGTTCGGCGATCAGAACAGCACCGCCTGCTGCTCCACGTAATGTATTATGGGATAGACCTACAAATTTATAATCGTATATGGAATCATCACGCAATCTGCCAACCGAAACTCCCATACCGCGTTCAATGTCACGATCAAGCTTCGTCTGTGGTCTGTTCTCTTCTTCAAAATACGTTATGAACTGCTTTGGTGCGCTTGGCAAACCAAGCTCCTGAGGTCGTCCTTTGAATCGAAGCCAGCGATCTAGAATTTCTTCCTTTGAAGGCTTGTTCTCGAACGATACAAATACTGTAGCCAAATGTCCGTCTGTTACTGGAACGCGAATACACTGTGTTGTAATTAAAGGCGCACTAGCTTTAATAATTTCACCATTGACCATGCTGCCCCATATGCGCAGTGGCTCCTGCTCACTTTTTTCTTCCTCACCGCCAATGTAAGGAATGACATTATCTATCATATCAGGCCAATCGGTAAAGTTTTTGCCAGCTCCGGAAATTGCTTGATAGGTTGACGCAACCACTTTGGTTGGTTTGTAATCATATAGTGCATGAAGTGCCGGCACATAGCTCTGGATTGAACAGTTAGGCTTAACGGCAATAAATCCTGTTGAGGTTCCCAGCCGCTTTCTCTGTGAAGCAATCACTTCAATATGCTCCGGATTAATTTCCGGAATCACCATAGGGACGTCCGGCGTCCAGCGATGAGCCGAATTATTGGAAATAACGGGCGTACCCGTTTTGGCGTATGCCTCTTCCAACGCTTGAATTTCATGCTTTTTCATATCTACAGCACAAAAAATTAAATCGACCTGATCGGCAACTACCTCTACTTTAGAAGCATCCTGAACGATGATATTTTTTACATTCTCAGGAATTGGGTTAGCCAGCTTCCATCTGCCTTGAACAGATTCTTCATAAGTTTTACCATCTGAATTGCTGCTTGCTGCTATAGCAGTTACCTCAAACCAGGGATGCTGATCCAGCAATTGCACAAACCTCTGGCCAACCATCCCCGTTCCTCCAACAATACCAACTTTCAGTTTTTCTGTCATAAGATATTCAAATCCTTTCTGTGTTTTTCTTGTGAAACAACAAAAAAATCCCACCCCCAAGACTTAAGTCTTAGGGACGAGATTTATATACTCGTGGTACCACCCCAGGTTCGCTAATATGTCACCATATTAACCTCTCAAGCCTAACGGAGCTCTCTGTGAAAGAATCCATTTATTTACTCTTCTCTTCATCGCATTTGAATATTTCCATTATTTTATCAAATATCACTTGAGAGGTAAATATTAAATTTTAAGAATCTCGATTAACCATATAATTCAATAAGTGCTTCAGAAAAGCGTTACTGCGAGGCATCTCTTTTAACGCTTCCATTGCAAGACAGTAGTGTTCCCACATCTCTTTTCTGGCGCCTTCCGGACCAAGGATGGTCACAAAAGTTGAATTGTTGTTTTCAACATCCATGTGTGTCGGTTTACCGAGTAATTGCAGATCTCCTTCCAAATCAAGCAAGTCATCCTTAATCTGAAAGGCAATGCCCGCATGATAAGCATATTTCTTCAAAGTCGCAATTTCTGTCTCCCTAACCTGAGCAAGAATGGCTGGCATAACCAGAGAAGCCTCAAATGCGATTCCGGTTTTGTAAAAGCATATCTTATTCAATTGCTCCAGTGTCAATGCTTTTCCTTTGGATTGCAAATCCATCGCCTGACCCATACAAATATCAGCTGCACTTTGGGACGAATATTGTATTAAAGCAAGCACAGTTTTAGCATCGAACTCATCAAGGCACGATTGTTCTTCAATCGCCTTCTGAATCAGAAACAGACCTGTTAATTCCGCAGTGGCGCTATTATGAACCTGATGCAAGGTTGGACGTCCTCTACGGGTAGACGCATTATCCTGCGATGGCAGATCATCGAAGATCAAGGATGCGGTGTGCATATATTCCAATGATCTCAGCAGCGGGACAATAGATGAAGCTTGCAGTCCATATTCGTTTACGCCCATGACCCAAGCTAATATGGGCCGTAAACGCTTGCTATCCCCTGCCAGACTGTAATTTGCAGCATCAATAAGCGACTCATTTTCCAGTGTAATTCTGTTATTTGGGGATATCTGCAATAGATTGTTGATCTGATTGCGGACAGTAGTGAGTGTATCGACAAATTCTTCCTTTTCCTTTCGGTCGTTTTTCAGAACGGTCACCATTTGGTCCCGAAGTAGTTTATCGAAGAAATCCACATCATCCGCTTTTCGGACCATATGTTGGATGAGACGATTTAATTCCGGATTTCCGGAGGCGAATATCTCCATAATTTCATTATACTTTTCAACACCGATACGCTCTTTACAACGTTTTAGACCGTTGATGGCACGATCCAGTATCACTTCACGGGTCTTGGCATCGGAGTGATACACGTTATGGATTAAATTAGAGATGACTGCCCAGTATAATTCAAAGGGGTTAATTAGATCCGAACGCTGATCACGGTATTTTAAATAATAGGTATAGGGTGTTACAGCCCCGTCTCTCATATCGTCAAACATATCTGCAAAATCATCAGCCAGCTGGTTATAGATGCCATAAAAGAAGGTTCGATTATCAAAGCCTTCATCCACAGGAGCGCTAATGACGGAACGAACAATCAATCGAGAAGATGAAGATTTTAAGATGATGGGCAGATAAAGCTCTTCGTTGGTGTAATTTGCATTCGAAAGATCCTTTATACGGTCTATATCCTGGGAATGAAAAAACACATAGGACTGCTCGAAAAAAATATTTTGTGTTTCCGGCTGCTGATGTTCCTTAATATATTCAAAAGCATCGCTGAGCTCTGAGTGAACATAATGGATCAGATCCGAGTTATTACCTTCCCACTCTCCTAATTCCGGCACAGATCCAGTGAGAAGCGCATTACGTATCATACGGGTATATTGTACTTTCTCCCCATCGTTTAAGACCCCAGAATCGAGAAGATCGTCAATGAAGGGATAAGTCAGACCATAGGAATACCCCAGCCTGATGGCTCCATCAAGTCGCAAGGCACGTTCCGAAGGTAATATCTCTTCGTCCATCTCTTCCATCACATGCAGAACAACCCCGATAATGATTTTGATTAGTTTGCGCTGGGCATGCTCCGCATTCATTTCCTCCGGAATATGAGAGGATACGTTCTTAAGTTTGTTAATCAACCAGATCACAGCGTTTTCTACGTTTTGCTTTTGGGCCCATCGATACAACCCAGCCAAACTTATAAACTCTGATTGATCTCCGCTATTTGTTGCGGTAGAACGAATCAAGTGATTCTTGATGTCGGCAACAAGGCGTTGTATCCTGAGCTTTGTTTCAGGAGAATCCAGGGCTTTGCCCAGATCCCGCATATAAATATAGGAAACGCTTCGATCCAAGTAATCATCCAATTTACCTGTATAATTTAGCCAATTAATATATCGATTATAATCCTGAGAATCAGGCTTTTTCTTTCCTTGTGAAAATAAGGATAGCAATGAATGATGATGAATATGCTTCTTTTTCCACAATTGAATATCTTCTATTAAAGTAGGCACGTAAGTCTTTTCCATAACCTGCACATAAAGTGATGCAAAATAATGAGCTGCCTTCTGCTCAGCAAGCTGATACCATATATCGGACTGATCTGTAAATTGCTTATTCATACGATGGATTACCTCAACTTCTATATATGTTAAACATATATCCATTAGTGGGAGCCGCAGGATTATGTTCACATCTTTATACGTGGAAGCATCTTTTGGGTTACGCAAACGTTAAGAGTTTTTATTTCCAATGCAAGGCAGGTGAAACACAAACGCTAATAAAAAAGATGACTCCTAATGAATTACAGGAGTCACCTACTTGCAGAATAGCATCGAATAACAATTCCGCCTTTATCAAAAACATTAATCTAATAAAATCCATTTCTTGTCCTTAATCTGAATCATAGAGAGCGAATCGACCTTTAACCCGCTATGGTCTGTTTCCGAGAAGGTATAGATGCCGCCGGTTGCCACCAAATCTTTGGTTCCGGATTCGATCGCATCGCGAAGTTTGATCGGGTCGGTCCCTGCTGTTTCAACAGCTTTTTTAATAATTTGAAAAGCATCCCAAGAGTGTCCGCCATACGTGCTGGCTGCATAACCGTATTTATCCTCAAATAGTTTTTTAAATTCTAACAGCACTTTCTTCTGCGGATGATCGTCTGCTACCTGTTCAGGGGCTATCATTCGGTCTGCCGGGAAAACCGCCCCTTCCGAAGCATCACCGGAAAGTTGAACAAATTCCGCGTTTGCTACGCCATGGGACTCGAGGATTGGAACTTGTATGCCCAATTCACGAACACTTTTCGTTACAACAGAGGCCCCTTGAGTCGTATCCCATATGATGATCGCCTGCGGATTGGCTTTTTTCACCCGCGTCAGCATCGGCTTTGCATCATTTACAGTCGGTTCAAACACATCGGTAACTACCGCTTTGATGCCGGCATCTGGAGCCAGTTTATTAAATTCTTCCAACGCGCTAGAGCCAAAGGAATTATCGACGTTTAACCAAGCAATATTCGTCAGATTATTTTTTTTCAGATAGTCTATGATTTTAACCATAGCGATGTTATCGCCTTGGGTGACCTTAAATACGAATTTTTTGACCGGAATGTTAATGTTTTTACTTGAAGCAGTGGCAAAGAAAGGGATTTGGGCTTTTTCAACGATCGGAATCATCGCCAAAGCATTACCGGACAGCGTACCGCCAATGATAACCGATACTTTATCCTGCTCGATCAATTTTTTTGTACTCAGCACGGTTTCATTTTGGTCGGATTTATCATCGTAAGCGATCAGTTCGAGCTTATGGCCATTAATCCCGCCTGACTCATTCGCTTGATCAACAAGCAGTTTAAGCGCATCCATGCCGGGCTTGCCAAGTGTACCAGCACCACCAGATGTAGAGAAAACGGCACCAATCTTCAGCACATCCTTGGATGAACCTGAATCCGATTTATCAACTTGGCCTTGTTCCTTTGCAGCAGGCGAACCATTGCCTCCGCAAGCCGTTAATACAATGAGCATGACGATACTAATCAAAATCTGTAATCTCTTTTTCATTTATAGCTCTCCCTTTTTAATAAAAGTATTTGTTCTTGAAGACTGTAGCCATAGAGTGTTCGATCAGCTTGTACAATAGTATGGAATGCTGTCACCCCCTCAGGAAACGCTTACATAAGCTATAAAAACATGCTCAAATTCATCACACTTAAAACGGCCTGATCCGGATAAATGATTCGAGATGCAATTTTCCATTCCTCATTTACCTTTCGAATTAGATCCTCTCGCTCCCCAAATATTTGTTCAGTATTTGGATCTGAAGCTCTGCTGCGCTTGAATAAAAAATAACTTCTTACTTTATATTCATCAGGATCAGAACCCGGATCAATCATAATATTACTTATGAAATGCCGTTGTCTGGTAGCCGGGTTTTCGACCCATGCCGATTTGGTATAAAGTCTTTCCACTCTTGTCGATAGAGTATTTTTCGTCTCTTCAAAAAAAGACACGTCACTAGCTAGATTCGTTCCTTCTTTATTATCAACCGTTACACGTTGCGGCATTCGATATTTGATATCGTCGGTAAGCAAGTCTAACCATTCTCTATACTTCCGATGATCTAACAAGTAAGCTTCCTGATGGAGCAAACGGGTAATTTGATTATGTACGTCATTGTTCATTTGCAGTCCTCCCCTGAACCGCTAGTAATGAGTTCTAACCAATATTCGTGGATATTTCTTGCTATATGATCTGTATAGCAGGTTGGATAAGCGATACCTGGTCCAGGGAAGTTCTCATCGGGTTTAACACTACCCATTCCCATCAGATAATTAAAAAGATTATTGTAACTAAGGGATTTATCTCGTGCCATTGTACCTTCACTTGCTTCAACTATACGAGCCCAATTCTCCGTGTCATCTTGCTCGAATACACCTGAAGCTCCAAAGGTTTCACGAAATCCATCATACGATTTTTCTTTGTATTCTTCCGTCAACGCTTTATCAATCATATGCCAAACCCAAATCTCGACCTTATCTGGTCCTAAAGGTCTCCAAACCCGAAAGTTGATATGGTTATACTTATTTTCTTCTGATCCGCTGCATGTACTTAAAAAGGACAGGTTTGGATAAACACCTCCCACAAAAGTTCCTGCTTTAGATAAGATCTCCACTTGCTCTGGACTTAAGTTTTTATCAAACATCGGCCACATCGATTCAGGCATTCCTTGATACGGATGAGCAGACTGTCCTGTTGCTGATGTGATGACATTGATCCCATGCCCATGGTCTAATACGACTTGATGTCCAAACGACGCGTATAAAGGATTATTAGGAGTCAATCCCATTTCCACTGCAGATCGATGAGTCGTCTGAACGTGATAAGGATCTGCCGCAAAGTTTTCCTGCAACATTTTCCAATTGGCTTTAGCTACCCATCGTTGGGGCACCCCTCTTACTTCAACTCCGCCATCGCTTCTTCCCAGCATAAGATCGAAATAAAATTTCATATCACCTAGATACTCATGCAAAGAAATCGCATCAGGATCCAGGTTTGCAAATATCATCCCCTGGTAACTCTCGACCTTCGGAATAGGACGAAGACCCCACTCTTTTTTATCCATTTCCTCTCCGAATACCTTATGTCCAACTACGATACCAATCAAATCTCCATCCAGGTTGTAACTCCATCCATGATAAGGACAAACGAACGTTTTCTTGTTTCCGTAGTCTTCTGTACATAAACGTACCCCTCTATGAGCGCAAGAATTGAGAAATGCTTTAAATTCTCCGGTATTGTTTTTTACAAGCAAGACAGGATCATTCACAATCCATCTTGTCACATAGCTGCCAGGTTCTTTCAATTCAGATTCATGACCCAAAAAATTCCATTGTTTGCTAAATATTTTTTCTACTTCTAGTTTGTAAATGTCTGGATCATTTAACACCCACTGTGGCAAGTATCCCTCTGACATCTTTTCCTTAAGCTGCTGAAACTCCTTCTGACTTAGGCTCATAACCTGCCCTAACCTCCCTTAAATGATTGAACTGTAATGTATTTTTTAGTTATAATGACAATAACATTTGAAAGCGATTCCAAAAAGATCGTATATTCTTAATATTTTGACAAAAATGATTATTATAAATAAATAGATATAAGGGGCGAGAAACCAATATGCTGTTAAGCACACTGAACCGACTGCAATTAATTGTTCATCGGGTAGAAGAATATCATCGGATGCCGACATGGAAAATTGACAGAATTGACCGCCCTTATTCCGTATTCTGGTATGTTTTTTCAGGCGAGAAAAGTGTGGAAATCGGAGGAGTGAAATATGAGGTAAGCCAAGGGGATCTCGTTATATTTCCTGCACAAGTTCCATTTGAGCTTTATATAAATGAAAAATCTATTCCTTTACACCACATTGATTTTGCCATTGAATATAAGTTCGGACCTTTTGATTTTTTGACCCTTTATGAATTCCCTATTATTATAAAACCGGAGAAAAATGATCACTTGAAACATTTACTTACTCTTTGGCACGAAATTAAAAATCATCCTGAAAAAATGTATCCTTATTCCAATCACGAGAACAAATTAAAACTGGAATTAGTGGAAAACATTGAAATGCTCCGTTTCAGTGCACTCGTTAATCAATGGTTAGCTGAACTGCTATGTTTGTTTCAACCTTATTCGGATGAATTAACTCTATCGTTCGATCCCAGGCTGCATCAAGTTGTCTTCTATATCCAGAATCATCTCCACGATAAACTAAGCTTAAGATGCCTTGCAAAACAAGTGTTTTTAAGCGAAAGTCATTTAAGTCTACTCTTTCGGCAAAAACTAAAAATATCCCCTATGGAATACGTTAGGCAGGCGCGTCTTCATAAAGCCCGTGAACTGCTCCTAACTACAAATTATCGTTTAAAAGAAATAGCTGAGGCAGTCGGTTTCGGTGAGCAAAGCCAGTTAAGCAGGGCCTTCCGCCAAGCCGTAGGGATTAGTCCTTTAGATTATCGAAAAGGCGAGGGTTTATAAGTGCTGTGCTTTTGACCCGTCAATACTTTTTTCAATATAAAAATACCCCTTTAGATAATCATATCCAAAGGGGTTAAACGGTGTAGTTATCAACATTTTCGAATGATTTTATTTCTTAATTCAGAGTAGGAACTTATCCACGAATATGATCCCTTATGTGGCAAAGCTTTTGAATTATGAAATTGATTCAATCTTATTTTAACAATGCGAAAGATTGTTTAATGTTCAAATCACGATAAAGTTGATCAAACAGCTTGCCGTCTTCCGATTGTAGATCAAACGGATTGGACTGTGGAGTTATATACACATACACCATACCGCTCCCTTCCGCAATTACGCTTCCTACAGGAGGACCATCTTCTTTAGAGATGCGAGTCCAGTCGTTTTTGGCAAATACGGCGAATTCCACAAGCGTTTGAGTATCTTTTCCGTCCTTGGTCGTATAATCAAACTGTACTACATGCTTGGCTGATGGCAGAATTTTGCTTGCATCTGCACCTTCATATGGATTCACCTTATAAAGTCCGTCCCAGGAAGCGGGCGTTGTAAAGCTAAAATTTGCTTTAGGATTGTTGTAAAGGTTTTCTTGTTTCGGAGCTTCTACTTTAACGTCGAACACTTCCCATTTGCCATTGTTCCATTTCCAGTTAGAAGTGACAAAAGCAACCGTATCCGAGTTGGTATCCCCTTCTACCCGCTCAACTCCCTGCAGGATGTAAGAACCGTTTTTGTTCAGGTCGATCGGTTGCAGCTTGATGGAACCTTCGCCCAGCAGGCCTACCTTCTCTTTTTGCAGTCCAGGAAGCGGAAGTTCAGCAGGCTTGCCGTTGTTAAGCGTATAGATATAGTTGTTGGTATAGCCGCCGCTTCCGCCTGCATCTGCAGTAACCATTATATCTGCCACTTTGTCTATGTTAAGATCCTGCAGCAGAAGCTTAGGTGAGTACCCGCCGTCTTTCAATGGAAGTGAGGTCACTTGTTTGGACGATCCATTTTCAATGACAAGCAGCAATTCCATATTGTATATATCACTTGCTTTTTCCTTTTGTCCATATAGTGTGATGATGTCCGCTTTTTTATCGCCGCTCACGTCAACTGTTTTTTGATCCAGCTTGTACATGTTGGCAGGCAGTTTAAAGCTGTTTTTGTTGACGGTCGGATAGCTGGCAGCTAGTGCGGTTCCGCTTATTACGACAGATGTTAGTACGGTGGTTGCAATAATTTTTTTGAAGTTCATGTGGATTCCCTCTTTGTTTATGTATTGTTGTTGTTTACAATTTCATTGTAGTCCTGATTGAAAAAGAAATGGTTACAAAGAAGTTTCATCTTTATATGAGTTGGTAGCATCTCTTTCAATCAATCTTACAAATACGTATAAGCATACTTTGAAAATCCCCTTTAAGGTCAACCTTAATCCCTAATTTCATTAAAGCCAATCCGCTAAGAGGCTGTTTAATGTTTTCAACTTGATACACTGATTGCTCATCTAGACCCTGCAAACGAATTTGGGGAAGCTCATTCGCAAAATTATTCGAGTGCAGAAATGCAAATAGAACCGCATCTTCTTTGTTATCACTTACATACATCACTGATGACAATATACTTTCCCTGACTGAAAGGAGTCTATATTGATGCCCATGTTGGATGATTGGTCTTATTTCCTTATATAAATGGATCAGTTCTTTTGCTTCTTGAAGCTCACTATCACTCCATTTCAGCAGGTTATCACCAATTCCCAAGTTCCCCATCATGGCACTATGAAATCGATAGGTCAGAGACAGCTTTCGATTGTTAACCCAGTTAACTTCATCCGTAACCCATGATTCCATAATTTTGGCGTAGTATGCGTAAGAGAAACCTTCTTGAATACGCAAGCGATCAAAAGCGTCCGTGTTATCGCTTGTCCACACTTGATCAAAATATTTCAAAATACCTAGATCTACACGTCCTCCTCCACCCGAGCAGGATTGGAAGATGACCTTAGGATGTTTAAGCTTCAGTTTTTCTGCAATTTCGTAGATACCTAATGCATGCCGAACCCAGACTTCCTTTTGTTCTTCAGGTGGTGCGGAAGGAAACCCTGGTTCACTGAAGTTTCGATTCATATCCCATTTGATGAAAGCGATCGGATGCTCCGAAAGGAGTCTGTCGATACAATCGTAAATATACTGTCTCACATCATTTCTAGCCAAATTTAAGATGAGCTGATTTCTAACTAAAGTCTTCTCTCTCGTTTCAAAATGATAGACCCAGTCTGGATGGTTTCGATACAGGTTACTATCGGGATTCACCATTTCCGGTTCTATCCAAAGTCCAAACGCCATTCCTAAATCATTTACCTTACGTATCAAGCCATGAAGTCCATTAGGGAATTTGTCAGGATTAATAACCCAATCCCCCAGCCCCGCTTGATCCGAGTTGCGGGCGCCAAACCATCCATCATCCATGACAAACAGCTCTACTCCAATTTTTGAAGCGATCTCTGCCAGCTTAACTTGTTGCTCTTCATTTACGTCAAAGCCTGTTGCCTCCCATGAATTGTAAAGTACTTTCCGCAGCTTACTTCTATTCTCTTCAGGCAGAAGATAACTACGCTGGTATTTGTGGAGATTTCGACTAGCTTCACCGAATCCTTTGTTTACATAACCAACTACGAAATTCGGTGTACGGAAACACATTTTAGGCTTCAAACTCCAAGAAAAATCAAAGTCATTTACCCCTGCGCTTACTTTCACCATATTAAACTTGTCTTTTTCAATAACCACTTTCCAATTTCCACTAAAAGCCAAAGCGCCAAAGTATACTTCACCTTGATTCTCTCCTGCTTTTCCTCCTTGATCCAGCATAAAGAAAGGATTTGCAAAGTGACTGGTTGTACCTCTTCTGCTCTCAAGAATAAGTTTCGTATCTGGAAGCATCACCCGATCTAATTGCGTTTCGGCAGGCCAACGTCCTGTAAGATAGGTCAGTCTATACTCTTTTTCTCTCGGCAAATGGATAGAGCCAGTCAAAGCTTGATCCAAGGTAATATTCTTCTCGCCAAGGTTTACAATCTCACAGTACCTTTCAATGAGGTCGCAATCCATTACAATTTTGTAATAAAGCTTAACCTCTAAGGGATAGTAAGTATCTTTCAGAACAAGGAGAAGTACATCCTCCAAAATTTCATAATTGACATAAGTAAGGTTGACATCTCTTACATGATCATGAAATGTTACCTTTAAGCTAGGCTCCGTAAATTTGGCTTTCCCCCACCCCATATACTCTTCTTCACTCATTTCGCTTCCAAGTGTATAGGGATACTCCGATACCTGTTCTGCTTTGGGATAATCCGATAATCGTGGGAGCTTCTCTCCAAAATAAATATGATTAATGGTACCCTGTTCGCATAATCCTAATGCGTAGGAAATATGATCTCCCTCCAGTACCCAAATATTTCTTGATGCGTCGTGTCTTATCATATTAAATGTTCCTTCCTATCCTTTTACTGAACCCGAAACCATACCGGATATGATATATCTCTGACCAAGTATATATAGAATAAGCACAGGTAACACGGTCAAAACAATAATCGTAAATATCATATTCCACTCATTAAAGTGGAATCCAAAATAGTTATAAATTGAATTGATCATTCCTAATTTTTCTTGACTGTTCAACAGGTACAAAGGGGTAACAAAATCGTTCCATGCTCCAAGGAAATTTAATATAAAGCCGGTAATGGTTACAGGTTTTAAAAGTGGAAATACAACTTGAAAGAATAACCTGCCTAAACCACAGCCATCTATAATTGCAGCCTCATCAAGCTCTCTAGGGACACTGCCGATAAATCCGTAATAGAGAAACATTGCAAATGGTATACCTAGGGTGGCGAATATTAAAATGATACCGGTATAACTATTTTGAAGATGAACCGTTTGCAGTACTTTAATTGTAGCGATATAGTTTAGCGGTGCGACTAAACCTATAAAGAAATAGTTATAAATTAACTTGTTCCATTTGTCTTTGTTCCTGACCAAAATAAACGCTGCCATTGCCGTAACTAAAATACTTATGACTGCCGAGACTGATGCCATGAGTAAGCTATTGAAAAATGAGTGCACCAAATTTCCATTTTGAAATGCTTCCACATAATTAGTCCATTGAAAAGTATGAGGGAGCTTAAAACTCATCTCATTCGCTTCGCTTGATGTTTTTAAAGAATTAATAATAATGAGGTACACCGGTATAAGGATCGTTAAACTTAATATCCAAACAAAGATCTCCTTTATAATTTGATAAATGGAGTTTCTCCTCATTCCGTATCCACCTCCTCTTTAGTAACCTTCTTCATTACAAAAGCAATAATCAGAGTTATCAGGAAAGCAATCATGCCAAGCGCATTCGACATCCCGTATCGACCGACAGAAAACTCCTTAAATACTTGCGTATTAATAACCTCGGTCAAATTCCCTGGACCACCATTTGTCAATGCATATATGATATCAAACACCCTGAGACCATGAATGGTATTAAGTATTGTTGCGATTGTTAATGAAGGCATTAGATATGGAATCGTGATCTTAATAAATTGCTGATAGCGACCGGCTCCATCCAATGAAGCGGCTTCGTAATAAGATTTAGGAATCATTTGTAGTCCAGCTAAAAGAATGACCATATTCCATCCAACCATCCGCCAAATTTCGACACCCATTGTTGATGCCAATACAACACTCTTATCAGTAAGCCAACTGCGAGTAAAATTACCGAGCCCCGTAAACTCTAATATTGTATTTATTGGACCATAAGGGGCTAGTATGGATACAAACACAATACCGATGATTAGAGGGGCTAGCGTGTAGGGCATAAAAAATACCGTACGCAATAAATTTCTTGTCTTCAATCCTTCGTTTAATAAAATCGCGAGAAAAAGTCCGATCAACACTTTAAAAATAACGGTGAAAAAGGTAAACGAAAAGGTATGAAGAATGCTTTTTAAATAAGGGCCGGTCGATAAAAATATATCTCTATAATTATCCAACCCTATAAAATGAATGTCAGGTCTTATGGTGGACCAATCTGTGAAAGAATAATATGCCCCCCATATTACAGGGACAATAAAGAAAAAGGTATATAAAAGAAAAGCAGGAATTATAAATACACGACTATAGGTTTTCTTAGCGTTCATGATGGATTAATCACCTAAACTTTCAATTTAACTTAAAGGAAAAGGAAGCTTAATAGATTATCATAATAACTAATCGTCAAGCTTCCTTTGTTCAATTATTTAAACATTTTTGCCCGTTCGGCATCTATGGATTCTAATACTTGTTTTGGTGTTTTTCCACCTAAATACAAGTCCTGTATCATCTTACCAATAACAGATCCATTCCAGAATTGAACGCCGCCTTCAAAATCCAGTCCTGTTCCATCTTTTGCATTTGCGATTACTGATGTATAAGCTGTTGTTGTTTTACCTTTCACATCTTTAAAAGATACAGGTCCCAAATCTTTTCTTTCGGCATAATAAGCCTTGAGATTGTCTTCCCTTGCTAAAAAGTTGAAATAATCTTTTGCTGCATCAATAACTTTAGAATCTTTATTAATGGAACGAACAATACCGCCTGCAGACATAGCCCAAGCTTTATTGTCACTTAAAGGACTAGGGAACATTCCCCATTGATCAGCCTTACTATCAGGAAATTTGGCTAAAACTTCATTTTGAAAGGTAGAATAGGTTAGCATCATTGCATATTTTCCTGATCCCATTGCATCTACGGAATTTTCCCAGGTTTGAGACATGAAATCTTTACCAAAATAACCTTTATCAGCTACTTCCTTCAATTGTGTAAGACCGATCTCCAGATCCTTTTGGTCAGCGATTTTGGCTTTATTTGTATTGAATTGATCATAGATTCCCGGATTCTTCTTTGCGATCATCGCTCCAAGTGCATTTAACCAAATCTCTTGGTGCCACTCTGCTTTTCCCGGTTCGTAGATTGGTGTTATTCCTTTAGCTTTAAGTGTCTCACAAACCTTCAGGAATTCTTGATAGTTCGTCGGAATTTGAACCCCGGCTTGTTCAAACAAGGACGCATTATAGAGTAATCCCCATCCATCTACAGACCATGTATTAAAAGCAATAACTTTACCATTATCCGTAGTTCCTGCCTTTGCCCAATCCGTATATCTGGACACCCATGGTTCATTTGAAAGATCAAGCGCATGCTGATCAGGCATATATTCTCTCATACCTACTCCACTTGGTGTAAGGTATACATCCGGTCCTTCTCCTGTAGCGAATTTAGCCTTTAAGACATTTGAATTCTGATCATCTGGTGAAATAAGGAACTCAATTGTATTGCCTGTTTCAGCTTTAAATTGTTCGGCAAGTTTTTTGTCAATGTCTTTCATCCAGTTCGCAGATGATGCAACCTTTATGGTTACACCTTTTTTAGGAGCAGGTGTCGAGTCTGATGGTTTCGTACTTTCAGAAGGATTCGAAGTCTCCTGTGTTAATGAGGCAGTAGAACCGCATCCTGCTATAACACCTACTAGAGTGATAGCTGTAAGCATGCTGCTAAAAACGCTAATTTTCTTTACATGTTTCATTTGAACGACTCCTCCTTTTTATTATCTGTTTATTTGGGTTAGCGTACCTTGAATTTATCATAAGTCAACAATTCGAATTGATACATGGATAAATTAAGCTTCTACAAGTGGATATTTTTGTTATATAATGATTTTATTTCAAGGATACTATTCAAGACTTTCGTTTTGAAAGGGGTTTCAAATGTTTAGATCCAAAACCATTCAATCGAAACTTTTCTTTAATTACTCTTTGTTAATCATTGGTATTATTATCGTATTTGTTCTATCCTTTTATTTTTACATCTCAAAAATATTAGAAACCAAAGCTTCCGAATCTCTTTATCAAATCTCAAGCCATATCTCGACTGAATTTGATTCACAACTTAACATGATGAATTCCACTTCCACGAAAATCTTATTTTCACAGCCACTTAGTCGACTCTTCTTTTCTGATATGTTTCAATTAAATAAATCTACCATAGACCAACAACGTCAATTTAATGAAATCTTGTACTCAATCATCGGCTATGACAAAAGTGTTTCTCAAATTAATATGTTCCGAACAACAGGTGAATTTGCCAGTATTGGTGATAACGCTGTGTTTTCAAATATTTCTCCTGAGAAAATTGCTAATGTTCAATGGGTTAACGATACATTTGACAATAAAGGAAATAAACTGATCTCTCTCCCGCATCAAGATGATTGGAATTTGACGCAAGCAACCGTAATTTCCTTAAGTAGAGCTTTCTCTCCAAATTGGGGTACAAAAGAAACGAATATCCTTGAGGTTCAACAAGACTATCGACTTTTCACTAATATTATTGAGAATGCTTTAGTAAAACCAGATTCAAAAATAAGTAATGAAGTCCAAGTATACGTTTTTAATAAAGATGCACAATTAGTTTATCCCTTCGAGAACAAGAATTCATCTACTGAATTATACTGGGAATATGTTAATAAACCTGCTAATCATAATCCTACTTTCTCAATTCTAAACACCCATACGAATAGTGAGGATATGCTAGCCTTCAATTATTCTGAATTATCAGAATGGACAGTAGTTGCCGTCGAGTCCAAGAGTATGCTGTTGAAGCCTATTAGAAATTTTCAGAATTTTTTGCTTATTATAGGTTTCATCACGATCTTAATTACTTTGCTTATTTCATATCTCGTATCTAAGACATTAACTAACCCGATCAAAAAAATTCATAGCTTAATCAAGGGGTTAAATTTAACATCACTTTCTCCCAAGTTTTCCTCAACGATTAATAGTAATCTGAATGAATTAGAGCAACTAAATTATTCTTTTCAAGATATGCGCATTAGGCTGCAAGAATCATTAAATGAAGCTATTTCTTCACGTGCTTATGAACTTGAGGCCCGCATGTTCGCATTACAAGCGCAGATGAATCCACATTTCCTCTATAACACAATCACAAACGTTAGTGTTATGGCAGAAGAGAACGGTCAACAATCAATCGTAGAGGTATGTGACAGCCTTTCCGTTATGCTGCGTTACATATCTTCCGAACACGCCGCTCCCGTGAAATTAAGAGATGAGATAGAACATACATTAAACTATTTACAACTTATGAAATTAAGGTTTGAAGAAAATATAGTTTTTAATATCCATGTATCTGAAGAACTACTCAATGTTGAATTTCCAAAATTAATCGTTCAACCTATAGTCGAAAATAGTATGAAATATGGTATTAATATAGATCCACCTTGGTTGATAACCGTAGCAGGCCATAGTTTTCAGGACAGGTGGGAATTAACTATTCGTGACAATGGTCCAGGCTTCACAGAAAGTGAACTTGCGTATTTATTGGAGCAATTCGAGACTATAGATCCATTAGTTAAGATACCCACATTAAAAATCAACGGCATGGGACTATTAAATATTTACTGCAGGTTAAAACTTTTATTTGGAAACAAATTGACATTTCATATAGGCAATCATCAGAGTGGTGGAGCTGTTATTACAATTTGCATCAAATACTAGGAGGATTTAGTTATGCTGAAATTTTCTAAGTATCGTGTCGTTGTTGTTGAGGATGAACCTAAGATCCGTAGAAACATCGTACAGAAAATTGAAGATGCCAATCTCTTTTTCGAAGTAGTAGGCACAGCCTCCAACGGCGAAGAAGCCATTTCCATAATTAAATCTGTTCAACCCGATGTTGTTTTCACTGATATAAAAATGCCAAAAATGGATGGTTTAGAGCTGGTTAAACAAATAAGAAACTATTTTCCAGAAATTCAAATTGTCATATTGAGCGGTTATTCAGAATTTGAATATGCAAAATCAGCCATGAAAATGGGTGTTCGGGAATACTTGCTAAAACCGTTAAAAATAGAATCATTACTTGAAACTTTAAGTAATATTCGAACAAACATAGAAATGAATAACTCAACCATTATAAGAAATATCCTGAGTTCCGATATTCATGGTTATTCCTCAATTTCAGAGACGTTTACTTCTCGTGATGACGAGTTTTTACTTTTTTTAATCTGTATCGGGAACTTATGCCCTCCTATTACTTCCATTCCTCTAACTACTATTTTTCAAAACAATTGGTTGAAATTTCAACTAAGTGACATAGTTAAATCCCTACAGGAATCTGATAAGTGGTGGGTCATAGATGAAAAAACACCCAACCAAAAATTTCTCCTGATCTCAGGAACTAATAGACAATCTGAAGTTAGTACGATTATTGCAGAAGACATTAAACAGAAACTTTTAAAACATAATCCTACATTTACAATAAATATATGTCACAATGGTTCTATCATTAAACTTAGAGACATATGGGAGAAAGCTCAAGCTCTTCGATTTACATTAGATTGCGAGTTAGTAGTTGGAAACTCTAGTGTAATCTCTCTTACAAATGAGAAGCACACACCCAAAAAGCCAATCCTGGTTGATCAATTATTCCGCAACAAAATGGCTTCGTTTATACAATCTGGGGAAAAATCACTTCTGAGAAATGAAATCCTTCAACTGTTTAATAGTTGGGATCAGTTGAAATATCCGCAAAGATTATTGGAAAAAGCAACAAATCAATTAATCAGAACTATATACATTCAAACGGGGACGTTATCTGAGGAGGAAATTTATCAACTTGAATATCGTTTACACGAAAAACTTGCTATATCCTCAAACTTTCCGAGCATTTTCGAAGATTTTTGGGAAATCGTCGAACGCATGCTCATACTTAAGAAAGATGATGAATCTGATATCAAAAAAATAATTGATCAAATAGCCGAATTTATTAGACTCAACTTTACTGAATTCATTAATTTTGAGGAGATTGCTCAAAAATATCATTTTACACCTGCATACCTTTCTAAAACATTCAAAAAATTATATGGGGAAACTCCATTGAAGTTCTTAATCAAATTACGCATTGAAGAAGCAAAGCGATTACTGCAAGAAAACCCCCTCTATGATATCGGGAAAATAGGAGGAATTATCGGATATTCAGATCAACATTACTTCAGTAGAATTTTTAAAAATTCCACAGGAAAAAGCCCTACTGAATATAGGGAGCAAATTCGGTAGTACTAGGAAAGTCTATAGGCACATCGTGTAAGATGTGCCTAGTTTAAACAGGATAAACGGGATGCTTGCGTGTCTCGTATATTTTTGTATGCAAGGAATAAGCTGCAAACCGATTGATGAGCTCATCTCGCAATTTACTGGCAGGAACGATCCCATCAATGACCATATCAGAGGCAAGGCGGTATAAGTCAATATTTCTGCGGTATTCGTCCTGTTTTTCGGCAATGAAATTCGCTCGCTCTGACTCCGGAAATTCGGCGATTTTATTCGCATATACGGCGTTTACCGCTGCTTCTGGGCCCATGACGGCAATCTGTGCTGAAGGCAGCGCAAGGCAGCAGTCCGGTTCAAACGCTGGTCCAGCCATCGCATACAAGCCTGCGCCATATGCTTTGCGAACAATAACGGATATTTTGGGAACGGTTGCCTCAGAAACCGCAGCAATCATTTTGGCGCCATGCCGAATGATCCCCGCCTGCTCGACTTTGGTGCCGACCATAAAGCCGGGCACATCAACGAGAAAAAGCAGTGGAATATGAAAAGCATCGCATAAGCAAATAAATTTGGCAGCTTTGTCGGCTGAATCGTGAAATAAGATGCCCCCCTTGGCACGCGGCTGATTGGCAATGATGCCGATCGCCTTACCGTCGATCCGGGCAAAACCGGTTACCAATTCCTTGGCAAACAGCTTCTTGATTTCAAAAAATGTATCTTCATCGATAATGCGCTCTATTAATTCATATATGTCAAATGAAGTATACTGATTGTCCGGAATGATCTCTTCGATTGATAGATCAAAATATTTATTCGGTTCCGGTTCTCGAACAGGAGGCTTTTCGGAGCAGTTGGCGGGAAAATATGATAGATAGTCCCGTGCAAGCTCAATTGCTTCTTCTTCACTGTAAGCAAGCACGTCTCCGCAGCCAGAAACGGAACAATGCATTTTGGCACCGCCAAGCTCCTCGAGCGTCGCCTTCTCACCGACGACGATTTCAACGATTCGCGGAGAGCCGAGATACATAGACGCATTCCCCTCAACCATGATGACAACATCGCAAAAAGCCGGAATATAAGCGCCACCAGCCGCAGACGGACCGAACAGCAGACAGACTTGAGGCACTTTTCCCGATAGTTTCACTTGATTATAGAAAATTCGCCCAGCCCCCCGGCGCCCCGGATACATCTCCACCTGGTCCGTAATCCGTGCACCCGCAGAATCGACCAAGTATAAAAGCGGCACCTGCATTTTATCTGCAGTTTCCTGCATGCGAATGATTTTCTCAACTGTTCGAGCTCCCCAGGAGCCAGCCTTGACGGTTGAATCATTTGCAATGACGCATACCGTTTGACCGTTTACTTTGCCGATGGCAGTGACAACACCATCCGCTGGCAAATCTTGCTCCATACAGTTGGCGAATAGAGCATCTTCAAATTCAAAATCCGCATCAAATAATAACTGTAAACGTTCCCGGACAAATAATTTGCCCTGCTGCGCGTTTTTCTCGTGATATTTGGGGGCACCGCCTTGCTCGATCTGTTCTATTCGCTGTTGAAGCAGAGCTTCTTGCTCTTCATATCCGTTCTTCATCGCCATTTACTCCCCTTTGAATACCGGATGTCGTTTCTCCTGAAATGCTCGCAATCCTTCCAGACGATCTTTGGTTGGGATTGTAACCTCATATGCCTGTTGTTCAAGGGCAAGTCCAGTTATCATGTCCCTGCCGAATCCATTATCAATGGCGATTTTAGCCTGGCTAACTGCAATCGGCGCATTACGCGCGATCTGTTCGGCTATATGCAGCGCTTTATCTAGCAAGGTCTCGGCAGGCACGATATATTCCACGAGACCGATGCGCAGCGCCTCTTCGGCTTCAATTCTACGCGCCGTATAAATCAGCTCTTTTGCCCGCCCTATGCCAACAAGCCTCGGGAGACGCTGTGTACCGCCAGCACCAGGAATAATGCCAAGTGATGTTTCCGTAAGACCGAGCTTGGCCGTCTGCGCTGCAATCCGAAGATCACAGGCAAGCGCCAATTCCAAGCCGCCACCAAATGCCACACCATTAATTGCTGCAATGACCGGCTTCGGAAGCGATTCTATTTGGTTGATTGTATCACGAATGAGCGCAACGGCAGCATATACTTCCGTCTCGCTCATTCCCATTCGTTCCTTTAAGTCGGCTCCTGCACAGAATGCCGTATCTCCTGCTCCGATGAGAATTACGCAGCGCACGGACATGTCAGACTTGCATTTTGAAATTACTTCTTGCAGTTCAAGCAGCATCTGTCTGGATAATGAATTGGCGGCTTGGGGGCGATTCAGCATTACAATAGCGATCCCTTGACTGTTATTTGAAACCGTAATTGTATTGTCCATGCTTAAACCGCCTAACATCCAATTTGACTTGCAATCACCATTCGCTGAATCTCCGAAGTGCCCTCGCCTATTTCCAGCAGCTTCGCATCACGGAAAAACCGCTCAACTTCGTACTCCCGCATATAACCATAGCCGCCATGGATCTGAACAGCTTGGTCGCAAACCTTCATGCACATTTCCGTAGCAAATAGCTTCACCATTGCCGCTTCCTTCTTGAATGATCTGCCCTGGTCTTTGAGCCATGCCGCCTTATAAACCATGTTACGGGCGATTTCGATATACATCGCCATATCCGCAAGCTTGAACTGAATTGCCTGAAACGTCGATAAGCTGCGTCCAAACTGTTTACGTTCTTTGGCGTATTCGAGCGATTTCTCGAAAGCTCCCTGAGCGATTCCAACAGCCATCGCGCCTATACCGATTCGTCCTCCGTCCAACGTGGCCAAAAACTGCTTGTAACCATTGCCGAGCGTGCCGAGTAGGTTTTGTTTAGGTACGCGTACATCTTCGAGCACTAGTTCAGTCGTGTTAGAGGCATGCAACCCCATTTTCTCGTACCGGTTCAGCACAGTAAAACCGGGTGAATCCGTCGGCACAATAAAAGCGCTAATACCACTTGTTCCTTTTGAACTATCCGTTACTGCGGTAAGTACGAGATGACGGGCGTAGCTGGCATTCGTAATAAAACATTTATTGCCATTAATGACCCATTCTTCTCCACTTAGTACAGCTGTTGTTCGCGTTCCACCCGCATCCGATCCTGCGTTAGGCTCAGTGAGCGCGAAGGCGCCTAGCGATTCGCTACTACATATCTGCGTTAAGTAGGCGGTCTTTTGCTCATGGGTGCCAAACAAATGAAGCGGCCCGCCACCTAAAGAAATATGAGCGGAGTAGGTAATCCCCGTGGATGCGCATACCCGGCTCAGTTCCTCCACAACGATCGCAAAACTGATCGTATCCGCTCCTCCGCCTCCATACAATTCCGGAAATGGTAGCCCCATAAGCCCAAGCTTGCCTAATTTCTCGCAGATTTCCTTAGGGAACGTACCTGTTCGATCCCTGTCAATCGCTCCCGGTGCAACCTCGGCGTCCGCGAAATCGCGGATCAAATTTCGGATCATCGTCTGTTCCGTTGTTAAATCGAAATGCATCACTCCACAACCTTCCTTTGTAAACGGAGATAAACGTCATCTTCAATTTCGATTTCCATACGCATTAAATTAGATGCGAAACATTTTCCGAGATTATCCATTCGCAATGTTGCCGAGCCTCCACCGCCTAAGGCCTGCTTGCACACAAAATTCATCGCATACAGATTAGGCAATGTATAACGAGTCACTTCACCATTCACCAATCCGATAAAATGCGCTTTTACCTTCTCCGCAGTCACTTCCTTAAGCAACACTTCATATAAGCGTTCATTTGGCGCAAACATGGCGATATTTACCGTGTTGCCTTTATCGCCTGAACGCGCTTGCACCAGATGCCGGAGCTGTACCTGGGTCATAGCCGCACCTCCGAAACCGTTACGTTTATTCCGCATTCAACGAATTCACGAGGCACAAGGCATGACCACATGCCAAGAAGCTCACGTGGCTTCATCATCCCCAGAAATCCGCCCATTGAAGGTGGACCGTTCAGCATGAGCGGAGGAAACAGTCTGCCTAGCTTGGCGGCCTCCTCCTTACTGCCCGTACGTATCGCAAGTCGCAAATACACTTCGTTCATCTCTTGAGCTGGCTCTTGCGCGAGCGGTCCGTGCAGGGAATTGTAACCGAGATAGTCCGTTTGAATATCGTCAGCCTTAAGCCCGATTCGCTCTATTTGTTTGCAAATAATTCTATCTGCTGCTTGTGCCTTTGCCAAAGCATCAGGCCATGAATATCCGCATATTCCTTGCCCAAGCCAGCCGTCCGCATAGCCCATCACAACTTTCATTGTATCAGGACGTTTCGTTCCACAAGCACCAGTTACGTGCACCCGATTTGGCCCGATGTTTGTGAGTTGTACTTGCTGCAGATCAAGTACGACATCTGGAGTCATATAGGCAGAAGGATCATGGATTTCATAAAGCAATTGCTCCTTGACTGTATCCACAGATACGAGGCCTCCCGTTCCTTCCGTCTTCGTCAGAACGAATTCCCCATCCTCGCGAACTTCCGCCACTGGAAAGCCAATGCGGTCTAAATCATCGATCGATCGCCAATCACCACTGAAATTTCCACCTGTCGCCTGCCCGGAGCATTCCAATAAATGGCCCATGAGTATGCCCTGCCCCAAACGATCCCAGTCATCATGCTGCCAACCGAATTCATAGACGAGCGGAGCTAGGAACAGAGCGGAGTCGGTCGTCCGACCTGTTATGACGATGTCAGCCCCCTGACTAAGCGCTTCTACAATCGGGCCAATCCCCAGATAAGCGTTGGCAAACATGATACGGTCTGCAACGAGATTGAAGCTTCTACCATCTTCCAGATGCGTAAGCGTGATCCCTTGCTGCCTCCATCCATCTAAACGCTCCAGCACGTCATCGCCCGTTACAACTGCTACCTTCAGCCCTACCAAGCCGAGCTCTCCAGCGATACGCATGACTTCCTGCTTCGCGCCTAGCGGATTCATACCTCCGGCATTAGTCAACAGCTTGAAACCCTTTTCTTGTACATAGGGAAGCAGCTTTCGCATGGCCTGCGGAATATCTGCTGCATACCCCCTTGACGGATCTTTTTGCCTGTCCTTTTGCAAAATTGCAAGCGTCAACTCAGCCAGACTGTCAAAACAGAGGTACTGAATGTCCCCTCTCTTAGCTGTTTCGATTGCAGGTATAAGGGTATCCCCATAAAAACCTTGCCCTGCCCCAATACGAATCGTTTTCATTGTATCCCCCAAGGATCGTTATTCGGTCTTGCCTGTAACAATATATGGGTTTGAAACTTGTCCTATTCGATTGAAACATCCTTATAAATAGTTTACACGTTAAGCGACTACCGAACGGGGTTTCATTTGTTATCGATCAGTTATAGTTATGAAATTGATTCACCCGATAAATCAATAAAACAAAAAGGAGCTGCCTAATAGCAAGCTCCTACATTAACATTCTCCATTAGATTATAATGCTGTATCTGCCGTATTGATTACTCTTCCAGCACATCCGCCCCTAATTCGCTCGCAACCTCAATCATTATGGGAATCACTGCTTCATTGGTGCCGGATACGTATATATCTCCCTGATAATGCCTGAATGGGATCTTAGTTTCGTCGTAGTTCCACATAAAAAAATCTCCCTCGATGGACATGCTGGTAGAGCCTGTCACCGTAAAAACTGATGTATAGGAAAAATCCGGTTTGGACGTGAAATACTGTTTGCACTCTTCCAAAGATATAGTTTGTGCCGAATTGGCATTTTCCTGAAATGCTCTTGTAATTCGATAGCGTTGACTCATTGAGATGCCTCCTACGATAACTGATTCATAAACTTGGTCACATTCCCTAAACAACAACTACCTTGAGGATTGTTTACTTCACAACCACATCGATTCTCTTTGATGTTTTCACGAATATGATCAATCGGACTAGGCTTAAGTTCCTTTTCAACGGATTGGATAATTTTTTCTTTTGTCCAATCAAAACAATAGCAAACAGGTACAGTACAAGTAGTGTCTTTTTGGTGTACAGGAACCTTGACGTCTGATAAGGAATAGGTTTTTTTATTTGTATCAAAATACACCACGTTACAATTACTTGTTGAACAAAAATAATGAGTTAAATCAGCATACAAAGACGATAATGCAGCTGGTTTTAGCATGGACTTTATAGTAAGAGGTTTCACTTTTTTTCCCAGTACCATGCAAGCTGGACAGGTTCCAGAATCGCTCATTTCAGAAATTTGCTCTTTTGTATTACAACAATCGCTCATGATTAAGCGCTCCCTTTCAATTGACCTTATAAGGAAATTATACCATTCCTTATTGAATTAAACTGTCCGTTAACTGAACAGGCTGCCAATGTTATCGGCAGCCTGTTGTCTTTGCACTATCGTTCTCCGTTAGCCCAATAAACGATATATGCGCCCTATTAAAGCAGAAACTCTAATTGATAATCCCTAGGGTCATTTTCGTATAGTTTCTTATTTATTTCTACCAACTCTTTACAGCCAATGGCAAAATAAAATGCAACTGTCTCCTCGGCAGAACCAGCACAAATATATAATTTATCTGCTTGCCACTCTTTCGCTATTTCTGCGATTATCAAGAATAGCTTTTTGCCAATACCTTGATTTCTATGCTCTAATGAAATAAATAATTGGTCTAATAAAACGTAATTATAATTTTCACCAAAGAACTCACGATTTATTGTTGCAAAACCTATTAATTTGTTATTTTCATCAAAAGCACCTACCGCTTCACCTTCACTTAAAATAGTAGCTTTCAAACTATTGAAATGGTGTTCGTAACCATTAGCCCAATCAGAATCTTGATAATTAATTTCGACTAACTGGCGTTTTCCATCCACTTCTCTCCATGCATTTTTTATGTATTGTGATGGATTCATATCATTTATTAGTTCACACTCTTCAATTGCTAATTTTCTATACTTCACACTTAACATCAATTACCTCCGAATACTATTCCTACACACTACATGAAACGCCATATGAATACCGGCAGAACTCCTGCGGAGCTGACGATATTACCGGTATCCACAAACTTGACGTTTTCTTGAACCGCGATGGACGGATAGGTTTTTTTAAGCTTTTTGGTAAGTGAGCACAACGACACCCGAGTCGAACGTCTTCGTATCTACCAATTTTAACACGGTATTATCAATCCCATCTTCGAAGAGGCGTTTTCCACTGCCTAGAACGACAGGGAACACCATTAGTCGATATTCGTCGATCAAACCGAGCTTCATAAGCGTCCGTACGAGAGAACAACTACCAAAAACCAGAATGTCTTTGCCCGGTTGCTTTTTTAGGTTGTCGATTTCCTCTACGAGATCACCCTGGATCAGGCTTGAATTGTTCCATTCTACCTGATCCAGGGTACTGGACACTACATATTTGGGATATTCGTTCATCCACTGACCGTATTCTCCTGCCTGTTCGATCATGTTCGGCCAAGCGGCTGCAAATCCGTCATACGTTACGCGTCCCAGCAACAGAGCATCGCTCGCTTTAAGTTCGTCGTACTTGAACTTCTCCTGTTCCTCGCTGTTGAACTGAAACGTCCAGCGCGGTTCCTCCATGACGCCATCCAAAGATACAAACTCCGAAACGACAACCTTTCTCATATTAATTCTTCTCCTTCGCTTTATTTATTTTTGCTTGATCCATATTTTGCACTCCAAAACTTCATACCAATTGATAACCTGGTTTAAGCATTTTAGCGCTATTGGAAAACGCGTAAATAATTGATGTACGGCTACCGATGCAGCTATTCCGATTACTGCTCCTGCTAAGACATCAGATGGATAATGAACCCCAGTCCAAACTCTTGAGAAAGCAATACAAGCTGCTAAAGCAAGCCAAACCATTCCGTCTTTTCTACGGAATATCCAGATGGAAGTAGCAATTGCAAAAGCCCCAATCGCATGGTCACTTGGAAATGAGGCATTAGCCGGGTGTGCAATCAGTTGAAGAACCGTATGTGTCACGAAAGGGCGATCTCGGTAGAAGAAATGCCCTATAATTCCGCTGCATACTAATGCCGCACAGGCAGAGATGAGTGATTCTGCAACCATTCGGCGTTTGATTTCATGCCTTGTAAACCAATAAATTACAATTCCGATGTAAAACACATACTCAGCATAAGAAGCAAACAAACTCATAATGGGATTTAAAACAGATAATGTATGTCCTAGTTCATTAATCATTTGAAACCACTGATAATCCAACTCAGAAAAGCTCATTTTCATCATCCTTTATTTAAATTAGATGCCTTAACATGGCATGTAAAATAATTTTACTTGATGAAAATGAGAAAAAAATGAGAAATCCATTATTGAAGAACTTAACTAATGGGTAACTTAATGTTTACAGTTGTCCCAACGTTCTCCTGACTTTGGATGGTTATTTCCCCCTGATAATTATTCACAAGCTGCTGAGCAATGGATAACCCAAGTCCTGTACCTGCTATTTCATGGTTTCTTGCCTTATCCACACGATAGAACCTATCAAACACATATGGTAAATCCGCTTCGGGGATTCCAACTCCATGATCTACTATTGTTATCTGAACCTCATTTTTTAATCCTTCTCCCTCAATGAAGATCCGTTTATCCTGAATAGTGTATTTAATAGCGTTATCCAGAACGATAAGGAGAATTTGCTCCATATGTAGCGGGCTTATAGATATGACAACATCTCTAATTTTCTCCAATTTCGCACAAAATGAAAAATCAGGATTGAGGGCTTCAAATCTTTTTAGAGTCTCATGGATTAAGGGCTCTAGTTGGATTGATTTTCTATTTTCATTTGTAAGTTGAGACTCTACTTTCGTTAATGTCAGAAGTTCTTGAACGATACCTTTCAAACGCCTAACCTCTTGAAGCGATGCTGACAAAGATTCATCGAGAACTGCAGGATCCGATTTACCCCAACGATTTAAGAGAGACAAATGTCCATCCAATATGGTTATGGGTGTCCGAAGTTCATGTGAAGCATCTTCAACAAACTGCTTTTGTTGACGAAAGGAAATTTCTAGTTGATTCATCAAATCATTGAATAACTTTGCTAAACTAGATAATTCATCACCGTTTTCTACATGACTAACACGCTCCGTGAGCCCTTTCTCTTTTACGCTTCGAATGGTTGATGCCAGTGCGCGAATCGGACGCATGAACTGCCGAGCAAGAGCCAAACCACTGATTCCACTTATGAAAACAGCCAATCCACCACCAATTAACATGACCCATAACAGCGTCTCACTGAAATGATCAAATGTTTCCAAGTTACTTGCTAATTCTATGGTTCCAACAAATGAAGCCGCTATTAATGGACTCCTGTATATGAGAATATGGTCTCGCTCATGGGTAGTATCGAATAGCTCGGATGCTGTCACCGACTTCGGTGTAACCCAGCTTTCATCAAAATGGTTTGAAACCGTCAGGAGAGATTCTCCCTCTTTACCAATGATGCGTATTAATTGGTTTTTCCCAATTACCTTCTCTATGTATGGCCGACTTTCGACAATCTGCAAGGCATCCGCCCTGTTTAATTTTTCCTGAAAATAGTCTTGAAGCTGCGTCATATTGACTTGAATCTTATCTTTCTCCTGGTTCATCATCCATTGCTTAAGAACTAAATATTGGGCAAAATTATAGGTTGAAAATATCAGAAAGATTAGCGCAGCAGCTCCTAACATGAGCTTCCACTTGATAGGCAGACGTCGCATAAAAAGAGTTAGACGTTCTATCATCTCATCACGTAGCCTATTCCTCGTACAGTTTGAATACAGCTATTTTCACCGTTAGGATCTAATTTGTTACGCAAGTATCTGACATAGACATCAACAACATTTGTCTCCACTAATGAATCATATCCCCAAACTTGATCCAAAAGCATATCACGAGTCAGTACAAGATGGTGGTTTTTCATAAACATAACTAATAGATCGAACTCGCGTTTCGTAAGTTCAACAATTTGCTTGTCCTTGTAAACAATTCGGGCATCTATATCGACAATAATATTCTGAAAAGTAAGCATGGCATGCGGGGCGTTTCCTTCTAGTTCTATACGACGAAAAATAGCCCTTATTCGAGCTAATAATTCTTCAATAGCAAAAGGCTTGGGCATATAATCATCAGCTCCGCTATCTAAGCCAGATACACGATCAATAATACTATCTCTAGCTGTCAACATCAAGATCGGGGTTTTTTTGGCCGCACGTATCCGGTGGCATACCTCAATGCCATTAAGTACTGGCAGCATAATATCAAGTAATATTAAGTCCCAATTATCTTGAAGTGCTAATTCCAGTCCTGTTTTACCATCATAAGCAGCCTGTACTTCAAAAAATTCATGTTCCAGCTCCAGTTGAATAAATCGAACTAGGTTTTTTTCATCTTCAATGAGCAATATCCGTTTCATAGACATCCCCCTCGATTCATTAATTTCCTAACTATAAGTTAAATAGATGATAAAATAATGAGAAATTTCCCCATAAATGCGTCTACACCTAGTTTGAAGCTCGGGATGTTTTTCTATGCAAAAACCCCATAGACCTGGGGAAAGTTAGTTAAAGAAAATGATTGCGAACTATTTTATAAAAGTGTCTAACGAAAAGTACCACAAGTATGAGTGCTATTCCATAGCTAAATGGTCGGATGTATGACTCTACTTGATTCCAATTTTGCCCTAGCTTATAACCAAAATAGGTTAAGGCCATATTCCATGGTAAGCATCCGAGAAATGTAAAGAGAACGAAACGGGTGAAATTCATTCTTGCAATACCTGCTGGTAGCGATATGAAGGTACGAATCAAGGGTAAATTTCGTCCGAAAAAAGCTGCATATTCACCATATCGGATAAACCATTTCTCGGCTTTATTAATATGTTCGGGCCGAACCCACACATATTTCCCATATTTTTCTATAATAGTTCTTGCACTAGTTGCTCCTAGCCAATAAATCAGGATAGATCCAACTAAATTGCCTAACACACCTGCACTAACAACCTCGAAATAATTAAATGATCCTTTTTGAACAAAAAAACCACCGAATAGCATAATGACTTCGCTAGGAATTGGGATGCAAGCACTTTCTAGTAACATACCTATGAAGATTCCCAAGACACCGTAACTTGCGACCAATGCTGTGGTATTAGCAGAGATCCATTCAATCATCTGATGCAACTAAACCACCTCTTTATTTATTTCTGCGCAAAGAACACATTAGAACCAATTAGTTCCTCAGGTTACTTTCCACATCCCAACTATAACAATAAATAATGAGAAATTAATGAGAGTTACTTCTTATCGGGATTGCTGGGTGGCCCGAGAACTGGGGGTAAGCGGAAAGCAAAAAACTTGAAAGGCTTATACCAATCAAGTTTTTTTGATTCTAAAATTCTTATTTCTAAATATGCGAAAGCTCCAGGAGCCTTCGCAAATTACTGCCCGTTAACGCAGCGAAGCTGCCATTCAACTCTATGGCAGCCTCGTGGTGATCTATTTTAACATTTGCATCTGATAGGTTCGGTAGGTTCGGTAGGTTCTGCCGCCCTCTCTAACCATGCAAGCCTCCTTCCAATCTAGCGCCGGGACGATAGGATCCAACCGGAATTTGGATTAAGCTCGTTATTCCTCGCCCAGGCATTTTATAGATCTCGTCACTCAATTTAGCTTCATATCCAAGAAGCGGATGTCCCCCCATTCCGATCGCGGAAGCCGAGAGCAACAGCCGTTGCACGAGCATGCCAGCCTCCATCTGTTGAATGCGGTATCCTCTGTAACCCAGAGTAGGTATGAGATGATCCATGCTCCCCGCCACATGAAAGCAAAGCGGAACCTGGTAGAGGTTCACATTATCCACAGACATACCAAGCTGCAACATGGACCGATGATCTCCGCGACGCACCCTCCTGAGCGTGTGACTGTAACTGTCGTAATGGTAAGCGCCGTCAGGTATGTCTTCAACGTTATGAACGCAGACATAAAGCGAGACACGAGGCGCGGAGTTATTCTCTATTCCATCCACATCATTGGCGTACACAAAGGAAGCCGTCGCCTCTTGCAGCATTTCAGCCAGTTGTCTCTGACTCACCTTGCTCATAACGAAGTCTCTGTCCGGCGAATACCGTTTTCGGCAAATCAATGCTAAATCATATGACAACCGCTGCACGCTTGGTAGAGCCACCGTCAGTTCCTCACAATCAACGATCTTCTCACTCCCGATTCGGCGCGGCAATGACTGAAGCGACTCGATCAAGGATGCTTCATTCATTTGGATAAGCAATGGAAACTCTCTAACTCGCCGAGAGCGAACGTAGTGTTCATGGTGGATGGATGGTATCTCGCGTAATAAATTGGTGGCAGTAACTGTTTCGTCTTCTTTCTTCCGGTCGTCAAACCAATAGGTTGTCGGCTCCAACGACAGTGGAATAACCGCGTATACGCTCTCTTCTTGATCAGTGAGTCCGAGCAGATGGTTAACCGCACGATCAAGAAACCGAAAAAACACACCGGGCGTATAACCGAACCGTTTAGCCACTTCCAAGAGCTGCCCGATCAATACACCGGCATCCAGCCCTTGCAGACGATAGGAAAAATAATTGTATTTAAAAAAATTCTTCCAAAACATCGTCGAAACAAACACAACGCCAAAACAAGCCGACAAATCGCATCGGCTGCCAAGAGCCCGGGTTAGATAGGAATCGAATTGGCCTTCGCGAAGCAGCATTAGTCGGTGATGCGCCGCATCGTAATGGTAGATCCCCTTAGGTAAACCTTCTATTTTCAGATACATATAGCATTCACTGGGATACAATGCTCCTCCGGAGGGAGCATACCGCCGATACATTTGCAGCAAACCCTTCGATGGTTCACTCGTAATCGAGGCGAAGACGGACTGGGACAATTGCGTGAGCCCAAATACGTACCAGAGAAAGTGTCCGATTATGCGAAGGTCTGGCATTGTAGGAGTTCTCACGCCTTCAAGCGTCAGCGGAATTTCAGGAGATAACGGTACCGCAGGCACGCCTCGGTAAAGCTTATATGCAAGCGGTCCGTCCTCCCAGTCCACTGCTAAGTCGGGTGGTTTAGTTTTGTCAACGTCAAAGTGCAGTTGATGCAAGAATAACTCAAGACTCATCGCCTTCTCCCCTCGCCTTATGGAAATGGATGCGGATATGGATTGAGCTGATCAACGGTCAGCGGCTGCTTCACATACCCAAGTTCCATAGGTACCCTGAGCACTCTTTCTAGCCCTGTCACACGTGTATAGTGATGTCCGAAAGTCATCGGTAGCAACCCCGGAATTAGTACTTTTACGCAATAGAGTCCATTGCGAATAATTTCCGGTGCCGTTAAATCCACCACGATTACTTCCAGGTTTAATCGGCGGAATGTCTGCAAAATATCCTTCAGATCATCTGTTAAATCCGAATTCACCGGATTCCGCTTGAACTCCTCGTCAATTGTGCGTGGCAATCGGCTTTCATCAAGCAAAAATTGCAGACGTTCTTCAGCTTGCGGCAATCCGTACAGCAATGAATGGTCTTCCATTTGGTACAACAGGGAAGAATCGTTGAACATGCGAACAATGCGTTCCCTATTCTCCTCCAGTTTCTTGTCGAAATTGAGCACCATGCCAGACAATTCATGCATCGCACCTTTTATCGCACGGATCGGATCTGGGTGCGCACCGGCCGCACATATTAGATTTACTCCTGATTGTTTTCTGTTTTTCGCGATCCCCCAAACGCTCGGAATTCCATGTTCCATTGTCGCATTGAAGAAATGCACATCGAATCCCGCAACGGCACGTAAACGATCAATCATCAACTGCAATTCTTGATCATGAGCGGATGATAGATCAAGACGCGGGAGAGGAAGCTTGGCATACCAAGTCATCAGAAACGAGTCGCGCTCCACCACTTCCAATAACCCGTAAAAAATAGCTTCTTCCAAGCTTCCTCCAAGCGCGCATCCGTTGGATGATTCAAACGCGAATCGATACTCGGCACCCATGCTATAAAACCCTAGCTGCTCTGGAACGAGAATCGGACGCTCTTGATAAAACGAATAGCCCCATACCCAATTGATTGAGTGGTCAATATCAAACGGCTTAAACGGAAAACCTGGGCGGGCATATTGATCCTTCGTGTGTATTCCTACCTTGAAGGGATCAAGGGCTTGATCCTGCAAATCACGATAACTACCGCGAACGACCGTCCGTTTGCCTCGAGGCACCATACTGCTGTACCGTTCCATGCCCTCCAAAATAGCGGTCAACTCGCTCACTGCATAGGAATGCGTCCGTCCCGCCGTGCCAACATCCTCATTGAACAGCGGCAAATTTACGCTCGCGTCCGCAAATGGCGAAACGAGATCCGCCATTTTCCCATTCAAGATACCTGTACGGGAATCCAGATAGTCGTGGATCAGATTTGTCTTCATGTCATCAAGTGATCGGGTACGGTAGCTGTCCGTATTAATTTTCGGTCTTGATTGCAGCTCGATCCGGGCTGTTTCCATGGAATCGTCCGGCAATCGGCTACAAACCGGACACAACGAATCCGGAATAAAGAAGTGACGCGTGCTCTCCAACGTATTTAAGTTGATTATAAATAAATGATCTTTCGTCCTCGCTGACCTGCCTTGCAGCACCATCCCTGCTTCTTCCGAAAGTAAGTGAGCCATTTGCCTAAGCCCCGTACGGGATGCCCATGCATCGCTCATGATTTTCCGGGTCGCCAGCTGTAGCTTCCGTATCTCCTGTCGGTCGCCCATCGCCATTAGACGACGGCTGTCGGCACACTCAGAACACCCTTGCGTACCCGGTTCAACCAGTGGACCGATAACACCTTCACCAAAAGAAACAAAGCCGCGAAGCCAGGGCATACCGGCCCGCTGGATAATCTTCTCTGCTGTTTGATAGATATCAGGGTTCCAGGCATCATGCAGTACCAAAATTAACTTCGCCGATTCCGGTACTCCCCTATCGAAATCAGTTTGACAAACAACTTCGTATTGGCCTGATAATTCATCCTTTACGCAGTCAGCCAACACCCCTCCCCCTACAATCGCGACAACTGCGCTCACCGCTATTCCTCCTTTCGCAGCAGCATGCCAAACACCCCTGCCAGCTCTTCTTTGAGAAACGGTTCAAGCGCTAGATCGAATACAATTGGCTGTATGCGGTTCTGTTTTAATGTACGCCAAGCAGATTGAATAACTTCAGATACATGCTCCGTCACTTCATATGCCGGGATGCCAATGCTTATCGGCGATTTTTCTTCCATGTTCACAGACGTTACCTGCAATGCTTGTGCCGTGCTGCATGCATTCTGGTTTTGTTCCTTCAGCAGCGCCTGTTGCAAAGCATTCCGCAACGCTTGGTGGACACTCAAGCCAACACTACCAAACCAGCAATCGCCCGTGCCAATCCATACGACTGGGAATCCGAATACGGCTTCCCCAAAGCCGATCTTCGGCTCAGTCTTTATAGTGGTTAATGCGTTTAAATAAAATTGGCAGCGCTCGTCCTCTATTGTAGACAACAGTACCGGAATGACAGAGGGAAGCTGAGTGCGCGGTCGCTTGACCAGTTCTTCTGTCAAACATTGATGCAACCCACGGCAGACGCCTTCCGCAATCGTTCCTCCGGCTCCAACGCCGATAAATTCATGGAGATCTACCATTACGTCCCCTGCTTCATGTTCGGTGAGAAGCTTAAGAACTAGTGGAACGACCACTCGCGACACATACGCTTCAATCCCGGCTAGCCCCGCTTCCCGCCGCGCCTCCTCATGCAATAAATCCGAACAAATAAGCTCAGGCAATAGTTCTGCAGGTCCCTCAGAAAGCAGGTCAACCACCTGAACTCTGCACTGGGCGAGAGGAAGCTGCAACAAGTCTCCTTCTTCCCACTTATGGAAGATTCCCGTTTGCTCCGACGTCAGATCACTAAAAAAAGATAGCAATCTGTTCTCTTTTTTGCTTGAACCTTGCTCGATTTGCAGCTCGATATCTTGCATCTTTGCGACTGCAGCGCGTCCGGCAACAAGCGGATGCGGCGCGAACGAGCGCCATCTCCCCTCCAATGTCCCCAGATCAAACACGAAGATCTGATGATTCTGTTCCGAATCCAGCACCCCGGTAAGCTTTTTGAAACTCTCAAACACGATCACATTCGCTAGCATCGCTTCCGCAGTCGAAGACGAGATGTCTTGGTGTGAACTGTTGTAAAGCGAAGATTGATGTATGCGGCGCCATGCCGACTCCCAACATCCTTCTGAGTCAGGATGCACAAGCGGTCCTGCCAATCCAACCTGCTGAAAACATATGGCAGGCAGAAATATTTTCTGCTCTTCCCTGCACGCCTTATGAATGAGTTGCAATGTCACTAGCTCTGTTGCCCGCGTTACATATAAGATACAGTCAAAAGGTTTCACAACCATTGACCAAGAAAGATCGCCCTCTTTTGGCAGTAAAGCTTCCTCTATCACAACCTCGGGATCCATTCTGCGTGCATGTCTCTCGAGTTCCGCGATCCGCTGTCTGTTCGTCGGCTCTGCATCTGTGATCAGCATGTTGATTTTGGGCAGTCCCGATTCAAGCAACGCAGAAATGAGCGCAACGAAAAACGGTCCTGAACCCACCGCCAGTACTTTTGTTTGCCGATATGTCTGATATCGGTACGCACCCGAATTTCCAAAATGGTCCAAAAATTCAATTTGAGAAGCATATTTTTTTAGAACCGCTTCCGGTAATTGATGCTCAGCATCATGACTCACATCCCGTACAAAACCATTTTGGTACATCGTTTCAGCAATATCGAATATCTGGTTCCGATACGGCGTCGGTAACCCGTCAGTCAAATCCGTAAGAGAGTACTCCCCATTAAACATGGGCAGTAGTTTTTCAACCCATTGATCGATCCCTTCCCCATCCATGCGGAACGAGCTTGTATTGTTTCGGAAATACACACCTCCTTTTGGATCAGCGTTGTAAAACGTATCCCTCTTCACTTTCAGACGCATATTTGCGTTCATATTTGTCATTCGATTCCACCTCCATTCTCAGATCGACAATTCTTTAACAAGTAAATAATATGTATAGCTCTTTGTCCTTCATGTCTGACTTGCAAAAGAAAATCCCCTGCAACCATAACCGGCGCAGGGGCAATCCATTCATTGACCAAAATACTTCATCGTTTTCATTGACCTGGACGGCAATTATGGCAATTATGGCAGTTTTGGCAGTTATGACAATTATGACAGTTAAAACAATTATGACAGCTAAAACAATTATGACAGCGGAAGCAATTGAAGCAAAAAAAGCAGAGTCTTGAATCTTGTAGATTTTGAGCCGACAGAGGAGTCAACTCGCCTGAGTTAAACGAGGAAACATTCAAATTTTGCAAGTCTTTCTTGAAATCATCCATGATCCCAACCTCCAAATTATTAATAAATATACTTGCATGTAACAACTGCGTTTGGTAGATACACCTACTCAATGTCAAAATATGAACCGGGATATGCGTTTGTTACTGATTCCTACGCCTATTTTTTGTCATCTTAGCGGGTTCAAGCAGTCTAGATTTTTCTTCTGAATCTTTATGACATAAAGTTCAGGTTCCACACCAAAATCAGTGCTTGAACAAATGGAATCATGTCGATTGATGAACGCTGCGTGGACGGATTGTCCTTACGATCGCTGTTGCCCCCAGATTTCTTGATCGTATACCGCTTATAGCGGTAGAAATCCGGTGGCAAAGGCGAACGCTTCGCTTCTCCAGGACAATTCCGTCCCCTCCGCTACGAGCTGCATATGATTCCCAAATAAAAATAACCACAGTCATTAATTGACTGCGGTCATTTTTTAGTGGATTTTATTTTCTGTCATTTGAATCAATTTCATAACTCATTAAAACGGTAAAATTGAAACTATATATACAAATTAATGCGTTTTGATCTATATATACTCCTGATTGAAGCAGCTAAAGGTATTATGAAATTGATTCATTTACTCACTATAGTTCGATAATTATTATGATTCTATGACAAGTCTTGCATCATCGATCTATTGTTCATCATGCCTCGAGAGTTTGTATAACCTTCTCCTTGATGGCAATTCTGGTACATTTGTTCAAGCTCTGATTCATTATAATTTGGGTGCATTTCCTTCATAAAAGGAAGCATATCTTTGAAAGTACCTGGACCCACCTCAGCGGCATACGCAGCTGTTCCTATTCCAAGTATTAAAACCACTGCACCTACCACGGTAATTAGTTTGGTTTTCATGAAGTTCACCTCCTTCAAAACAGTTAACTATGAATATATGCTGAAAATATGTTGAATCTATGTAGCTAGAATAGCATAAGGCATTGAACACAATTTGTCCTATGACATTTTCTACTGAAAAACTATATTATATTTCTATTTCGAAGTTAAACGGATGCCGAAACAACCGTTTTTCTTTAGTCTAAAATTAACTCCTTGATGATTGAGTAGCTCCAAATAACGCCATAATTAGAGTCAATCCAGCAACAATTGAAACGATTCCATCGGAATTTAATGATAGCATCCATGATGGGATTGGAACACTATACGAAGAAGAAGTAGATGTGATCGAAACGAATGTATATACGATAGGAGCATAAAAAGAGAGTATCAGGCAAGGAACACTTACACACAGGAATATGGGTGCATTCATTTCAAACGACCATTTTTTGACGAAAAGCAACGAAAAATAAAGAGCGAACAAAAAAGGTACAGTAGTATTAAACCAAATTTCAGGCAATGGACTAATCATATCGTCAGCGAATTGTTTTATACTTTTCTCAAAATAGGACTTGGTAACAACCAATGCAATTAAACCCAAAACCCAGAAAACAAATGTTGACCATTTATGTGACATTATAAGAGCCCCTATCCAATTGTTATTTCGTGTAAGCCATAACGGAAACAGTTAAACTTAATCGCATGTAACACCCTAATTTTACCATGAACAACTTGTTAATTGTTGGAAGATCTTCGAAGGAAATTCAACCAATATATTAAATAAATTAAAATGATATCGGAATACTATATCCCAAGATCAAATTACTGAGAGGGCTATATAAGAAAATGACTAATCCTATGAACGCGTCAGAAAATCCTCAATCACGAACCGTAGCGGATATTATCATAGAACAGCTTCGTATATGGGGTGTTACATGTATTTATGGCATCATCGGAGACTCTATTCTGGGACTTATGGATGCTATCGCCAAACAAAATGCAATTAAGTTCATCGCAGTGAAACATGAATCTACTGCTGCTATTATGGCCTGTACAGAAGCAAGACTTACAGGATCTCTCGGTGTGTGTATCGCAACATCTGGGCCAGGACTTGCTAATATGATAAATGGTCTAGCCGAAGCACAAATGGGTCACTATCCTGTAATAGCCATCACTGGTCAAGTCCCGTTGAGCAAAATGGGAACGCATTATAAACAATATATCGATCAACAACAATTGATTCAGTCAGTCTCAAGCTACAGTTGTTTAGTAGCGCACCCAGATGCAATCGTCGAAGTTCTTACAAATGCGATACATGCATCACTAACCGGGAGTACCGTTACACATCTGTCAATACCAGAAGATTTATTCATGATGAAGACAGGATCTGTCCCTCGTCCACAAATACACTTTGCTAAATCAAGTCTGGATAAGAACGAAATACGTGAAGCTGTTATTCAGATGAAGTATGCCAAGCGTCCACTCATTATGGTGGGATCAAACGTCAGGTCTTGTAGTTCAGAAATTGTACGTTTATCCGAACATTGGGGAGCGGCTATCGTACACGCGTATGGGGCAATCGGCTCAATCCCTGATGGAATCCCCACAATGCTAGGCGGGGTTGGTGAAAGTGGTAATAAATTTGCTACTGACCTGTTCAAACAAGCTGATGTCGTTCTCCAAATCGGAACAAATTGGTGGCCTGAGTTAAACCTGACGGATCAAGCCAAAGTAATCCTCATTCATTCGTCTAATCAACATCTAAATCTGTCAGTTCCTTTAGATTTAGGTCTAATAGGCCGTATCCCAGAGATTGTCTCCTTATTGACAGAAGAGTTCGCAGCTGAAGTATATCAGACTAATATTGAATGGATGTCTCAAGTTCATAAAGCCAAACAAATGTGGATCACATTGAACGAAAAAGAAAGAAATATATCAGAATTCCCACTTTATCCTTCCCGTATCGTTAAAGCGATAGAAACTATCATTTCTGAGGATGCAATTATTGCCTTAGATATTGGAGACTCAAACCTTTGGTTTGGGCGGAACTTTAGAGCTAAGCACCAGGATGTCCTCGTATCAAATCAATGGCGAACGATGGGATTTGGACTCCCTGCCGCGTTAGCTGCAAAATACTCGATGCCAAACCGTCAGGTTGTATGTATCGTCGGAGACGGCGGTTTAGAAATGGTACTCGCTGAACTGCTTACAGCAGTTCGATATAAGCTGAATATTTCACTGATATTATTCAATAACGGATCTTTACAAATGGAAGCAGATAAAATGCGTATGAAAGGTCTCGTTCCCTTCGGATATGACTTAACGAATCCAGATTTTGTTACATTGGCCGAATCATGCGGTTGGACTGCTGTTCGAATGAATCTTTTCGATGAACCTGAAATTGTATTTAATCAAGCACTAGATTCCCTGAAACCGGTATTTATTGAAGTTCCAACTAGCAGAACGCCCTACCCGGATTTTATAAAAGATTCTGAAGGAGCGACATAAGATGTGTGCGAAGAAAAGTCAATCAGGAGCTTTTCCACCTCAGCATCAAGAACATCAGCCGGGCATAGAATCGATCATGAATCCTAAGCCCTATTTTGATGATCCAAACTATAAAGCAAGCGGAAAGCTGATAGGAAAAGTAGCACTCATCACCGGTGGGGACAGTGGACAAGGCAGGGCTATTGCCGTCGCCTATGCGAAAGAGGGTTCCGATGTAGTCATCGTCTATCTCGATGAGTATGATGACGCCAAAGAAACAAAAGCTCATGTCGAGCAAAAAGGTCGCAGATGCTTAACGATCGCGGGGGATATCGGCAATGAAGCTTTTTGTAAGCAAGTCATTCAACAAACAATTGATGAGTTTGKCAGGCTAGATATTCTTGTCAATAATGCAGCTGAACAACATGTTCAGGCCGGCCTGGAGCATATTTCAAGTGAACAGATGGAGAAAACATTCCGGACCAATTTCTTTTCCATCTTCTATTTGACCAAAGCTGCCCTCCCCCATTTAAAGCATGGAAGTACGATAATAAACGCAGCATCTTTGACTGCATATGAAGGAAACGAACAGCTCATGGATTATTCGGCAACGAAAGGAGCTATTGTTGCGTTTACACGTTCCCTTTCGAAATCACTTATTGGACAGGGCATTCGGGTGAATGGTGTCGTACCCGGGACCATTTGGACACCGCTCATCCCTGCTTCATTCCCTGCGGATCAAGTAGCGAATTGGGGGACGACTACACCTATGAAACGTTCTGGACAACCTCAGGAAGTAGCGCCTGCTTATGTTTTTCTAGCTTCTGAAGATTCCTCCTATATCTCAGGTCAAATGCTACATGTAAATGGCGGAGTGATTGTTAACGGATAGAAATCCCGGTGATATTGTTGTTTTTTTAATATTCAACCTCATTTTATATATGATTGTGAGTACAATCACAATACACTCATTTTTCCTATGATATTCTTTATTTGAGAATGGTTCTCAAATATAATTTGAGGAGTTACCGTGATGAACAAAACCTTGGATTTATCTAAAACTGTCTATGAATTATGTACAAATGATCCTAGCATTACAGAGATTATGCGAGACTTAGGGTTTGATCAATTGTCTAATCCTGTGATGCTTGCTACCGCAGGCAAGGTAATGACCATCCCGAAGGGAGCTCGCATACGTAAGATAGATTTGTCTTTCATTATAAATACATTTGAACAAGCAGGTTATACCGTCTTAGGAAAGGAGACTACCAGTCATGAGTGAGATTATTAATAACCGGGAACGGTCTGTTCCGAACCAAAGCGAGCGTCAGCGTTTACTGAAAGAAATCATTAAAGAACTTCATGCAGGCAAAAGTGTAGACGAAGTAAAGGCACGTTTCCAAGAAGCGGCCCAGGATGTAACGGTTGAAGAAATTTCAGCAATGGAGCATGCGCTGATGACAGAAGAAGGCATTCCTGTTTCTGAAGTACAGCGGCTATGTTCTGTTCATACAGCTATTTTTAAAGGCTCGATTGAAGAAATTCATATAGGGAATAATCAGCATGAGCAACCTGGGCACCCCGTCCATACTTTTATAAAAGAAAATCGTGAGCTCGAACGACTTGTTCAGTTCAAGCTGGATTTGCATGCTGAACGATTTGAACAAGAAGATTCTGAACGTAATCGACTGAAGCTGCTAGAAGATCTAAACCTTCTAATGAAAATCGATAAGCATTACAGCCGTAAAGAAAATTTGTTGTTCCCTTATTTAGAGAAATACGGAATTTATGGACCAACCAAGGTCATGTGGGGTGTTGATGATCATATTCGCGCTGCCATCAAAGGAGGACTTGAAGCACTTACAGCTTACACAGAGAACAGTCGACAGCAAGATAATGTGATTCAAATTTTGCGTTTTATTATTACGGAAGTAAAAGAGATGATTTTTAAAGAAGAAAATATTCTGTTGCCAATGGCTTTGAAAACTTTGACTGAAGATGAATGGGTGCGAATTATGAAAGAAAGCAACGCGATCGGCTTCTGCCTCATCGATCGTCCTCAATTCTGGTTTCCCGATCGTGCTCCGTTGCCGGGACAGTCAAGCACTCCTGAGTCAACGAAAGAACAATCATCTCTTGGTGACAACGATGGATTTAACGGGTATTTTGTCACTATCGCAATTAGAACTTATGATGAATCATTTGCCTGTAGATATCACTTTAATTGATGAAAATGATGTGGTCCGATTTTTTTCACACGGTAAGGATCGCATTTTTACAAGAACAAAATCAGTAATTGGACGCACCGTCCAGAACTGTCATTCTCCTCAAAGCGTTCATGTGGTTAATCAATTATTAGCTGATTTCAAATCTGGAAAAAAAGATGTAGAAGATTTCTGGATTCGCTTCAAAGATAAGTTCGTACTCATTCGTTACTTTGCTATTCGCGATGAGAATGAAGCTTATAAAGGAACATTAGAATTTACGCAAAACATTCAGCCTATTCAAGCCATTGAAGGTGAGAAGCGTATCTCTGATGCGGTTAAATAAAGCCTATATAAAAAGGACGGCCTTTGAGAGGTCGTCCTTATTTATCCACCTATAAAAGACATGTTAATTTTCTTGCGGTTGTGTGCAGTTTGCTCTGTTCTTTCATCTGAATAGCGATCCATTCTGCTTTCCCACACGTGTTGAATAACCTTTATAATTTCAGTGTCCGTAGAGCCATCACGGAGCATTTCACGTAAGCTATACCCCTTCGAGGCAAACAGGCAGGTGTAGATGCTTCCGTCAAAAGATAAGCGTGCTCGTGTGCAAGAGGAACAGAACGATTCTGAGACCGAGGTGATAAAACCGACCTCTGATAAGCTGTCTTTGTAGCGATAGCGTTTTGCAACCTCTCCATAGTAGAGTGGTTCCAGAGGTTCAAGCTCATATTTAGAACGCATTATATCGAACATTTCGCGCTTGGTAACTACTTTCTCAAAGCTCCAGCCGTTATCATTACCTACATCCATAAATTCTATAAAACACAGCGTGATTCCACGTTCTTTGAAAAAACCTGCAAGCGGCAGTATTTCCTGCTCATTAACACCTTTCTGCACAACGGTATTCACCTTGATCTTGAAGCCGATTTCCTTCGCTAATTCAATGTTTGCTATTATCTCCGAAGGTGCTATTCCTCTTCCATTTAGTCTTGCGAATAGTTCGGGATCAAGTGCATCTAAGCTTATATTCAATCTGCGCAGACCTGCATCGAACAAATCTTGTGCATACGACTTGAGCAATAGTCCATTCGTAGTCAAACCGATATCCTCTATACCTTTAATGCCAACAAGCTCGCGTACAAGTGTCGGCAGTTCACGGCGCATCAATGGTTCACCGCCTGTAAGACGAAGCTTTTTAACACCTAAAGTAGCAAACAACCGAGCTATACGAATGATTTCAGCGAATGTCAGCATCTCGTCTTTTGGCAAAAATGCATAATTATCTCCGAATACTTCCTTCGGCATACAATACGTACAGCGAAAATTACATCGGTCTGTAACTGATATACGTAGATCACGTATCGGTCTATGCAGTTGATCGCGTACAGGGTGTGTCTCCATAGCTTACTCTCCTCTCTATAACTGTTCTGCGGGTGTGTTAACATTTAGAAACACGAATCCGGTGTCGCTTTTGTCAGGATTCAATTGACAAGAACTACTCCCTCCGTTCTTTGGCCCATGTTAACAAATCATCCAACTCTTTTTCGGTAAACTGTTTTCTATTAAATAAGGTATTAACTAAACTTAAAAATGAGTTTTCGTGATATTGCTTCATAAAATTCTCTGTTTCTAATTCAAGGTAATCCTCTTTGCAGATCAGCGGATAATAAGTGCGCTCTTTCCCCTCCTTTTCAGTTTGCAAAAAACCTCGTTCTACCAAACGCAGCATAAGAGAAATCACAGTAGGAGCTTTCCATTTGCGTTCATTACCGAGTTGTTCCATAATAATTGCGGTATTGATTGGCGGTTCGTTCGCCCAGACCACCCTCATGATTTCAAATTCTGCATCAGGCAACCTTTTGAAATTTCTCATTCACCTAACTCCTTTTTGACAATTGTCTTTTTTAAAACTTTACACTTGTCAAAAATAATCGTCAATATGTTTTTCGAATATTTATTCAGTTAATATTATGATTTTTATATTGGGGAAAGGGCTACTGAAGACTGCCCAAATCCAGGTTTATCGGCTCTTGTTTTGACACAGCCCGCTGCCGTGAAAAGAGCTTTAGCTCTCCGGCTGAGAAAACATATGAGGTATATGCTCTCTGCTTGCTCGCTCCAAGTTTCGGGACACAAAAAAAGCAGCTACAAAGTGGCCTCTGTTGTTTACCGAGGGTGAATTGTCCCTACAATAGTTACAGGTTTATCATCTTTTATTGCTTTAATTATTCCATCTGATATTTCTTTATTTGTAAGCCATCTTGATTTACCATCATCAATAATGAAACCTAATTTAGACATATTTAATAAAATACTTAATTTGGTAATTGAATATTAACTAGTTTAGCACCATCATCAAGAGAATAATAATCATAACCAGCTAGATAAATTGTATTCTCTTGTACTAGATTCCATGTATTTTTACTGTCTAATATTAATTTAATTTGTTTTGGTTTTGTTTCATTATTATAAGGATTCATGAGAGCAACTACCCAATATTCCCCATTTGCTTCTTCTTTTGATAGAACTTTAACATACGATACCGCAGAATATAGATTTTTATTATTTCTCTCATTTAATAATATTCCAAAAAAAATAATGACCACAAGAATTACAGATATCGGGATTATTAGAAAGGGGTTTCTTATTTTCATTTATGTCCCTCCTTTCTATTTATTTCCATATAATTCAGTCAATTAGAAATAGAGAAGAAATCCTCGTACTTGGTTAAATACAAATCAGCACCTGGGGTACTATTCTGAAATAAACATGTTTTGATTCCAATTGACTTCGCAGGCAGAATATCGATTTCACGATCACCAATTGCTAGGTTGATATTGTATTTATCATGTAGATATATATAAGAAGCCGGATCTGGTTTTCTCGGAAATCCATCATCACCAGCTACTATTTCTTGAAAATACCCTTCCCATCCATAATGCTGCAAAATACTTATAACTCCCTTACGTCGTTTATGAGTCATGATTACATTAACTTCAGCAAACTTTAATATGTCTTCTACATTCGAAAATGGGGGTGTTTGTCTTGGATGTAAAGATTTTTCTTTAACTAGCATTTCCATTACTTGTTGTTCAGAAAGTCCATAATGCTTAACTGCATGTGTAATAGAAATCTTGATGTGAGATAAAATTTCCTCTTTCGTTACTGAGTCTCCTAGTATTTCTTTAAATAGATCTGTATAGGCTGGAAGTGTATCAAACAATGTACCGTCAAAATCCCACAGTATATTCATAATTTCACCTCTTTCTAATTGTGATACGGCACTAAATCGGAGTTATTTGAAGTTTCGATCATCCTTCTATTGGAATCTCTTCCATTGTTAAAGTTCTTAAATTATCGCTTTTAATCTATTCAAAATCTCTTCCCATTGTACTTTCATTTCTTCCCTAACATACATATTCGATAAATTCTCTTGGTGAAAACTAATAGTGGTTTTATTATCTCCATTACGTATTGTTCGTATTTGAAGTGTTGATGGTTTAATCCATTGTTCTTTCTTCCAAGACATTCTAATATTCTGAAACTGATTAACAACTCTTATCTCTCCTGGAACTCCATCTTCAGTAAGGTACTCCTGACCTACATGAATGTTAAAAGAGGATACTTCGCCTAACTATGTATTTATTCCTTTAGTTGAGGTGATTAGATCCCAAGCATCTTCGACAGTGATTGGAAATGTTCTTCTTACACCAACTTGAAAACCTGCTGATAATGACTGGCCTACAGGTTTTAACTTCTTCATTCATATTCCTCCAATCGTAAGAATCAGTGTTAACGGATATTTCCGAAATCTTAGAATAACCCACACTCTTCTATAGATCTTTCTTAAAAAATACCTCTCCAATCCCTTCTTCATTTATTCCATTTATAATTCCTGATTCAATAAAACCCATTCGACGGTGCCAAGCTTGAGGCTCTGATTCATTCACTTGCGAAGAACTATACAATTTATTTATTCCTTGGCTTATCAAGTATTGTTCAAGATAAATAAGCATCTGTCTTCCAATACCCTGTTTTCTTTTTGATTCTTTTATCAGAATTAAACCTATGTATGGAATCTTAGACCATAAATACTCTATCCTTAAATACCCTACAAAGTTGTGGTTATATTCAGCTATTATGATTTCGTTATTCTCTAATTTCCATTTCAATAAATCTCTCGATATATATTTATCGGTTGAAATTGAAAAATCAAAATCGGTTATTGTACCAAATCGGATGTTGAGTTCCATTTATTCACTCTCTTTCTTGACGAAATATTCAATCACTTTTTTTGGGCCGAGGGCACTTTAGCCCTCGAGTTACGAACACGTTGTTAGCAGAAAATAAGTCTGCTAGACTGAAATGGCTAACACAGAGTGAATATAGTGTTAGATGATGCCAGTGCCTCCTCGAAACACTAGATAAAATGCTTCTTTATTTCTTCCTTAAATACATCTATTGGCTTATTATAATTTATCGGCTTATATATAATTCTGTTATTTTCCATATTCAGTTCTATAATACCAGGGATCGTTTCCCTGTCATATAAGTAATCCATCAACTTTATTGATTCAGTAATGGTCCCTAGGACACTTCGATTATTTGTATTTGCAAAGTGTATATAACTGGGAATTCCGATGTAACGATCAATTAATGATTCATTGAGTCCTTCAGCTAATAAATAATCCTTAAGGTTTGTTAAAAAAATGCCCCTAATATCTTTATATTGATTGCTTCTTATTCCTGAAATTGTAATGCTTAGTCTGGATTTATCATTCATAAAAATTATGTGTTTCTTTCGATTTAACAAGAAATTATTAGCATGCCAACTAAGAAAGTCATTCACAGTTGAAGTTTCAATGCTTTCTACCTTTGGGTCGATTTCTCTAGTCAATGTCTTTGTAGGTCTAATTACCAGCAAAAAGAACCACCCCATTCGTTTTAAGTCTACTTTTTTACATTATGACTCAACTTACAATATTTATCATAGCACTAGTTTCATCTAACGACTCTTGTATTCACAAACCCGAGAACCTTAAGCCCAAGTGCCGACCGTGACCCGGTTAGGTTCGCAGGCTTGTCCGTCAGCACCCTCTTCCGTGAAATGCATATGGCGGACCGAGGGCCGAATGGCCCGATGCATAAACATAGTGTTATAGGAAGTTCTCGACATCTTCGAAATAGCTTATACCAGTATTTCTTAATGCATTTAATATCGGTCTTGCTTCCTTAGGATTCTTAATTATTATAATCTTTGTATTCACTGAATGGTTATTAAGTTTTTCAATTATTCCAGGCCTTTTATCCCTTCTAAAATTCCAGCAATACTTTATAAATTGCCAGTCTAATGACTCTGGACAACCTTCATTTAAATCAGGCCTTGTCTTACCATGATATTGAATTCTTCTCTTAAGTACTCTATATGTTGTGATCCACGGTGATAAATCAAAGAAAAAAATAACATCCGCTGTTTGCATTCGAATTTCTATAGTTCTTCCATAGTATCCATCAATGATCCATTCATTTTTCGTCACTAAGCGTTTATTGAAGTCAGCCCATTCTTCATTTGGAGTCTGAACCCATCCTGGCTTCCAAAAGTAAACATCTAGATGATAAACAGGTAGTTTTAATACTTCTCCGATTTCTCGTGAAAATGTTGACTTCCCGGAACCACCCGAACCAATTACCATTATTTTCATTTGTATGTCCTTTTCTTTATTGTTAATTTTTCTCAAGAATTTCTTATAACGTTGCGTATTTCTGACGTCCAAGCGGCTTAAGGACCAAAGGTCCGGGTGGCTCTGCCACTTAGCCCGTTGGATGTGTCGCCTGATTTCATCTTCCCGAAAATTCTCTAGGCGACTAAGGAGCGGATGCGACGAAGCTGAAATATATTGTTACCTGAAGTATCTGCCTTCTTCGACTATTCAATAGTTCTTTGTTCTTTAAATTTGAGTTGTTCTATTATTTCCTTATGTGTTGGCAATACGTCAGTCGGTATTAATTCTATCTCAAAAAATCTAGTTTCTGTAGACTCTTCACTCTCTCTGATAGTTCCAGAAAAATCATTACATCTAAAACTAATTTGCACTAACGCAACTTCATCCCCATTAGAATAGGCCACCTCATACTCAGGGCCCGAGGATATTGAAAATAACTCCATTGAATTCAACTTTAAGCCTGTTTCCTCGTACACTTCTCTCTTAGCTGTTTCTTCAACTGTCTCACCAATCTCCATATATCCCCCAGGGAATCCCCAAAGTCCATTATCTGACCGTCTCTGTAGTAAAACTCTTCTGTCTTTGTCAAAAATTATAGCCYCCGAAACTACCATTATGACCTTAGATTTACCGACAAATGATCTTAAATATTGGATATAGTCTTTATCCATTAATAATCTCCTCATGTTTCATTCTTTTTAAGATTTTGTGTTTAATATGGGTTTTTATAATAATGCAGTTATTTCAGGTAACGTCTTCCGTGTTCCTGACGCCGAGAGGCTTAAGGCAGCTTGCTACCGGGTGGTTCTGCCACTTAGCCTCGTAGGATGTATCCGCCTGTTTCTGCTTCTTTGCTACTGATATTACTCCGTTGTGGATTCACTTCTTCCTACTTCTGGCGGACCGAGGATCGCTTGCGATCCGATGCAGGAACACAGTGTTATGCGATTTCTTCTACTTCTTTGCTATTTCTTTATATATATTAATATATTGCACACTTATCTAGGTCCCGTCTAATATTTAAATCACACCGTAACTAGATCTCGACTAATCTCGTTTTCCCATCCACTTCTTAGCTGAAGATTTCGCATAACGTTCTTGTATCTACGAACCCTTACTGCCTTAAGGGACGTCAGTCCCGGTCGCGACGCGGTTAGGCAGTGCAGGGTTGTCTGCCTGACCCTACTTCTTCGAAAATCCTCGGGCAGACCAAGGAGCGTTAGCGACGCAGCGTAGATATGGCGTTATATGATTCCTCGGGCATCTTCGAATTTACCTTCATGATTCTATACTTACGCTTGAATAGAAATTTATAATGTTTCCATCTGGATCTCTAAACCATAATGAGCGTCTTCCCCAAGGATAGGTTTCGGGTAATTTTACAAATGTTACATTTTTATTTTTTAGCCGTGTAAATTCTTCATCAACATCAGCTACTTCGATTTCAATAGTGTAACTACCATATCCAGCATTTATAGTACTTCCTGGAGCCATGCTCTCCATTCCTTGTTTCGAAAATATATCTATATAATTGCCTTCTATTAAAATCCTTGCGTTATTTTCATCTCCTACAGCTTCTGCTTTCAATATTTCTTTGTAAAATGCCATCAGATGAGATACATTTTCAGTTATTAAGCATATTCCACTGAATTTCATAATTTTCTCCATTTTTTGAAATTTACAAATCGGTTGTTATTAATTTTTTTATTGTATTAATGTTCTCCGAGGTTTCACATAACGTACCTGTATTCACGAACCCGAGAACCTTAAGGCCCAAAAGGCCGGCCGCGATGCAGTTTGGGAGTTGGATGTGTCTGCTGAATCTGCTTCCTCGAATATGCTTCTGCAGACCAAGGAGGGGCTCTAGCCCCTCCGCAGTGGGAACATGCAGTTATAAAATGTAGCTGCCTTCATCGAATTACTCACAATTACTCTTAAAAAAATTATAATATATCCTCGTATGGCGGTCTGCTTAATCGGCTGTCCGGTCTATAATATTTTGTTACGATATGGTGCAAGGATGTTTCCTTGAAACCAAGACTTTCATACAAGGTTTTCGCAGTATTACCTTTGACAACCTCGAGCTTCACGATTTTTTCGCCGCGGCGCATCATTTCATTCACAAGAAATGAAACGAAGGCTTTACCGTATCCACTCGATTGAATATCTGGCCGAACTGCGACCTGACGCAGCTCACTGCCATTAATAACCCCAATTGCCGTCATTTCACCATCGATAAGCATCACATATCGGTTGTTTCTATCTTCTAAAAAATTCTTCCGTTCCCATTCTGAAGGTGCAAAATAAAATGATGGGAGAATACCAACGCGTTCACGCATTTTGTAAAAAGACATTTCGCGAATACCATGCCACGCAGGATAATCATCATCTTCATACTGCCTGATAGGAAAATGGCTTTCAGGAAGAATTTCGCCTTCACGCACCATGATGTAAGATGAATGAAGTATATGATAACCGTTCTTACACACAAATTGCAGAGAAGAGCGATCGCCGTCTATACAAGCACCCATCGAACGTTCGACTGCCTCGTATTGATTAAGCAATTGTTCTGCCCTTTCAATAAGCTTGCTACCAATACCCAATCTTCTATATTTCTTGCAGACAAAAATTGTCGTCTCAGCTCCTCTCCCCTTAAAACCGCTAAAGGAAAGAAAACCCACGGTCACACTGTTGTAACAAGCAACAAATATACCTTCAGGAAAATTTATTACTATTTCCTGAAACTTTTCCTCAAAGTATTCGTTTCCAAACAACATGCCTCGGATAGAGGATATATCCCTTTCGGGTTTGTAGGTTTTTATTATTAGATTGTCCACATGCATACTCCTTTCGATTGATAGGGATATATCTATCACCGCTTTTGTGTGTTATATCCACTTCTTATCATAATGACATCAATGTTTTAGATTGTGCAGTTTATAAAGGTTTTTGCATTTGCGACTATTTCTTATAACGTTCTCTGCATTCACGAACATTCACTGACTTAAGGCCGTAGGCCGGGTGCACTTGTGCACTTAGTCAGTGCAATGTTGTCCGCCTGAACCAACTTCCTCGAAATTCCTCGGTGCGGACCAAGGATCCTTGCCGATCCTTATTGTGAATGCGATGTTACATGAAGTGCTCTCTTCTTCGAACTACTTTCATTCTTTAGTTCTTTCTTGACCCTGACTTTCCTACCCTCAATTTTTTTATGAATAACGAAACGTCGATAAAAATTTGCGAAGTTAACTGCTGATATTCCTTTTTCGAAATTCACTGTCAAGTATACTGTAAAAGAATTGATTTACCCATTTACCTTGCCAGGATAATTCTTCTCTAAATATCCCTTCTCTGACCATTCCTAACTTTTCCATCACCTTATATGAAGAGATATTGAATTCATTACACATAGCAACCACTTTATGCGCATTCCAATCTTCAAAAGCATACTTCAACGCTATTTTTGCAGCTTCTACACAATATCCTTGCCCTCGATATTCAGGAAAGATACAATAACCAATTTCCCAACTTCCACGCTCTTTTACATACCAATGAATATGTAGTTCTCCGATAGGTGTTCTTTTTGGGTCATCATGCTTAATTATATATTGTTTATACCAATCACTATTAATTTTTTCTACTACATTTTTACGTACTGCTTCCTTATCAGATGAAATAAATTCTTCATAAAGCCATAAGGAAGCGCAAGTTTTTTTATTAACAATGAAATCTACATCGTCTAAAGTAGCTAAGGATAATATAATTCTTTCTTTCATATACTTTTCACCACCCAATAATAATCTTTAGTTCTTCATTATTTCCAAATTCAAGCATCCTACAAGTTTAACTTTTTTTTCAAACACACTCTTTTTTTTGTTTTTTGTCTATAGAGCACTTCATGTAACGTACCCGCATTCCTGACGTCCGAGCGGCTTAAGGCACGTAGTGCCGGGTCGTCAGACTTAGCCGCTTGGATGTGTCGCCTGAATCCACTTCTCTGATATCCCTCTTGGAGACCAAGGAGCGTCAGCGACGATGTAGGAATGCATTGTTATACGCTGTTAAGGCCATCTTCGAGTGAGCTGAATAATTACTTCAATGCTACAAACAAATCAATCTCATTGACTCGACTTTCTGGTTTATATCTTTCATCCCAAATTTCAAAATCATAATCTTTTGGTTCATTTCCAGTTTCTCTTATCCATTGGCCATATACATAGTCATACGTACGACTAAGCTCTGATTCAAGTCCCTTATGAGTGTAAGTAACATACTTACTTTCAGTGACGGCATGACTTATCATATTTAATGGAACATCGCCTTGTTTACTTACTTCATAACAAAGAATTTGTGTAAACCTATCCACCTGAGGATTAAAATCGGACTTCATAGGATAAATCTGCATTAAAATTACATTCTCATTTTTCTTGTTTTGAAT